>DATDTU010000063.1:0-5887 GCA_035290705.1 Patescibacteria group bacterium | reverse complement strand
AGCCTGTTCGTAGAAATTGAGGTGGAAGGTGTGGCCGAAGCGATCGCGCAGAGGTCCCGACAGCAGGCTAAGCTTAGTCGTCGCGCCAATGAGAGTGAAACGATTTAAGGGCATGCGGATAGTGCGAGCGGCCGGGCCTTTGCCGAGGATGATATCGAGGGAGTAGTCTTCGAGGGCGGGGTAAAGGATTTCTTCGATGGTTTTGTTGAGGCGATGGATTTCGTCGATAAACAAAACTTCGCCTTCTTGGAGATTAGAGAGAATTGCCGCAAGATCGCCAATTTTTTCGAGCGCTGGTCCAGAGGTCACCTTAATTGACGCTTCCATCTCCCGCGCGATGATATGGGCAAGGGTGGTTTTGCCAAGGCCCGGGTTGCCGTACAACAAAATATGTTCGAGCGGCTCAGATCGTTTTTTGGCGGCTTGGATAGAGATGTTAAGATTTTGTTTGATTTGAGCTTGGCCCACGAATTCGTCGAGGCGGTGGGGGCGGAGCGTCAGGTCGAGTACGATTTCATCACTACTTTCGGCTTCTGGTTCAACGATACGTTCATTATTTTGATCTTCGTTTGGCATAGTGGTATTATTGTAGTGGTCTTCTAGGGATATGTAAAGATCAGCAAATACATTGCTTCATTGTTTCATTGCTACATTGGTATGGTAAACGAATTAGAACAACGGCTTAATCGAGCGGAAAGCGCCGAGGTAGCTGTAGAAAGTAAAGAAAAGCAGGTGGAAGAGGCAGAAAAGAAGTTGGCGGCGAAGGAGAGGTTGGAAATGACATCGCGGGAGATTAAAACGACCAAAAATCAGATCCAGAACATTGTGGCGAATATGCAACAGGTGGTGAAGGCGGTGGCGGCGATACGGGCGCAGCTGCAACTTAGCCAAGGTGGGAGTATTCCCTCCGTCCAGCAGGATGAAAAAATCTTACAAGTGCTTCGCAGTAAGCTCGATGCGTTGTATGGAGAGATTGGTGATTTGAAAAACGCGCTATTGGCCGAGGAGAAGAAAAATGTGCAAGAAGAGAGTCCGGAATTAGCGGCGGAGGATGTAGTTAGAGAAGCAGACAGGAGAGTGCATGAAATTTTGGAAAAGTTAGGCGTATCGAAACGCGATTTATGAAAAATTAGCCAAAAATTGCCATTGACTTTTTGCTGTTTTTGTGTTATACTATCTTTGTTAAACTAAACTTCTTGTGTGCCACCGGCACACCCGCTACAGGAGGAGAACTTCTTCGAAGGCGGAATCTTGAAGTACCCAAGGTTCTTTTTTGAATTGTCTAAAAAATTTGCAGTGATTTAGAAAATTGTATTACATTTATTTAATTTCAATTTTAACACGCTAAACATATGAAAGGATTTCTTCAACGGATAGCAGCGTTTTGGGTAATCGCTGCACTCATTATTGCTGGGTCGCCACTGTATACCCTTGCCCAAAGCGGGGAAGAGGGAACAAGTGGTGGATCATCGGAACAATCGAGTCCAGCCCCATCGGAAACCACGAGCGATAGTAGCTCTGGTTCGTCCGAAAGCAGTGGTTCGAGCGGTAGCACCAATGAACCAAGCGGCACCCAGACGGTGACACAACCACGTGAGGAAAGTGGTACGTTTAGCGAACCTCCCACTTTTCAACCCGCGGAACAACCTGGCAACTTCTCCCCGCCAAGTGACAGACAAGATGGAGGAACATTTAGAGGTCAGGGTCCTTCTTCGGAGATGAATGGAGACGAAATGCAAAAGAGACAAGAGGAACGAGACAGTAAGATGCGCGAACGCGGCGCAAAGCAATTAAAACGCGGTGTTGAACAATTTAATAAGATGCTTACCCGTTTTGAGGGAAAAATGAAGCGACTCGAAGGGCAGGGTATTCCTATACCAGCGGAATGTAAAGAAGGGGTAGAGAGCGCCAAGGCCATTGTGAAGAGTGTCTTAGAAAATAACGATCCAGAATTTTTTGAATCATTTGATCATTCGGAATTGCAGGACGCGAGCGAGGTGATGCAGGTGTGCGGTCCGAAGCTCGAACAGCTCTCGCAATTACCGCGTGTTTTAAAGCAAATTAACAATCATATTAAACAATTGGAGCGGAAGTATACTTCGGTACAGAAGAAGGTTGCTCGTTCGAAGGTGGATGTGGGCGATGCCTTACAAGCGGCTAGCCAGAATATTAGTGATATTAAGGCAATAATGGAACGTGTTAAAAAGGGCGAAGAGGAGGATGCCTTTGGGGCGCTCGATGAGATGCGGGAGAAGTTTGAGAGCACTCAATATCAGCTGCATGGCGTTGAATCTATCCTTCAATTTAAGAAAGCAGTTAAAAGTTATGATGGACAAATGAAGCGGTATGAGCGCCAGGTGGTGAAACTTGAGAAAAAGGGTGCAGGAGCGGAAGCGCGTTCGTTGTTTAACGATCTCAAGCAATCAATCGCCGAGCTGCAAGCTACCACGGTCACGGCGGATAACGCCGAGGAAGTGGTGGAGCTCTTGCAAGATGCCGCTGGGTTACGCGCTGATCTCGAGGACGAGTTAGGCATTGGTAACGGCTCTCCGGATTTTTATGAATTCAAAAAGCAAAAAGCCGGCCAGTCGGAATTTGAAGTTCAGGAGTTTGAAAAACTCATCCTCGAACATAAGGTAAAGCAGCAGTTTTTGGCGAGAAGCCACGCGCTTCAGAGCGTACAGGAATCGATGGTGGCGGGGGTGAAGGTGGAGCCGAGATAAAACAAAGAATACTAAAAACTCTCCATATATTATGGAGAGTTTTTTATTCGTGCTCGGGGCGGGAATCGAACCCGCATGCCTTTCGGCGAGGGATTTTAAGTCCCTTGTGGCTACCAGTTACACCACCCGAGCGCTACATAACGGGGGGAATAATAGCATGGGGAGACGTCAAAATCAAGTCTGCCAACGACGATAGTGATCGTGAGGTCCGACGTCAAGTAGATTAATAGCGTGGGCGTCGGCAAATTTGAACAACACTCGATAACCATCGCGTAGGACGAACGTCAGACACTCTTTTAGAGTGCCTCTTAGTTTATGGACACGTAGTCGCGGGTCACGCGGATTTTGTATGAAGCGGGTAACTTGTTCGTCGAAATGTTACTGGACGTGTATTGGCAATGCTTTATACGCTCGCTTGAAACGAGGCGAGAAGCGTACCTCCGTAGGCTATTGTTTGAGTTTGCGAAGTAATTGTTTAGCGGAGCGGGCGGATTGGTAATTCCCCGCCTCGTAGTCTGCCTCGGCTTCACGAATAATAGTATCGAGTGATTTTGTTGGAGCGATATTGCCAAGGGTATAAAGAGCGGCGAAACGAAAAAACTCAGCTTTGCTCGCGAAGCCTTTTTCTTTGATGGTTTTTTTGATTTGCTGGTCGAGTTTAGCGGGGATGGAAAAGTTTACGATGGACATAGTATATGGATTATGTATGTGATCAATATATACTGTATCAGATGGGGTGGGGGGGTGTCAAGTCACTGGATGAGGGCTGAGCGGAAGGTTTAATACCTCTTTTATAAATTCATTGATACCAAACATCTCCTTATACTCCTCAACAGAAGTTACCATTTTTCCATGCGGGATAAGACCAGTGAGGAGCGGTTTGTCTTTGACGCGCGCATACATTTCAGCAGTTGGCTTCCAATCGAGATTGGCGGCGGTTAGTAATTTTTTGAGTTGGTAGCACTCTTGAAGCAAGACCATTTGTTTGAGCTCTTCAAAACTTTTCTTTCTGATTTCTTGGTAGATGAGTTCGGCTTTGGTGGCTAATTCTTTGGTGAGAGCGACAATGGTTTCGTCCGAAAGGACTTTGCCGTCGGCGACAACTATGTATTTAGTAAGTCCAGTTATGGGATTGCCCGATTGCAAAACGGTATGACATCCAACACCAGCAAGTTTCCACCGCACGTCAGTATAAAGGCGGTAGAGATACAGTTCTTTTATTGAGGCGCGGAATTGAGTTCCCCATAATTCTGGTGTTTGCAGATCGGGAAAGTGAGTAATGAGTAAAGTTTGGTTGTCACCTATTTGATGAGGCCCATACGAGTCCCAGCCCATGTCTGTGACCACATCATTATACAAACCATGGGCGAGAGACCCGGCAGCAGCCACAAGACGACCACAAGCGCGAGCAGCTTCTGGGGTACCGGTTTTCCACGGTAAGGTCTGGAGCAGTTGAGCAATTTCTTCTGGTGAATGGAGGGGAGAGGAGTTTTCCGCGAATGGGTCAGTAGGGCAGGCTTCCATAAGCATGCGAGCAAAGAATTCTGTCACGCGTTTTACCTGCGCGGGATTTTTTATCGTGAAGGCACGATAGCTCGGCATGATTTTTTGGAGGATGGCCCGCAAGTTAGAAGGTGTAGGAAGCAATTTTTTGATTTCGTGATAACTTTTCTTATCTAATTCCAGCATATCCATTACTTTGGCAATTTTTTCTATCCAAAGATCATACCAAAGCGGGAGAAAGTGAAAAAAATCCAAAGGTTGGAAGGCTTCGATGGTATTACCCGCGTAAATTTGGTAAATGCCTTTATTGAACTTATGAATCCAGTGCATAAACTTCTCCTTTTTCACCATCAACGACAATTAACATTCCATCTTTGATAAGAGTCGTGGCGTTTTTGGTGTTGACGACACAGGGAATGCCCATCTCGCGGCTCAAAATTGCTGGGTGCGATGTGATGCCGCCGATATCGGTGACGATCGCGGCGGCCTTGATCATGGCGCCAACCATGGTGGGATCGGTGAGGGTGGTTACCAGAATGTCGCCATCGTTAAATTCGGCGGCGCTGTTGCCGGGGAAAAATAATTTGGCCCGGCCTTGAGCGGTGCCGGAGTTGGCGGGGATGCCGGTGAGAAGTAATTTTTTCATAGTTTATACACTATCAATTTTCTTTGGCCGTATATTGTTTGTCTTCATAAACTCTGCCCAAGTTTTGTTCAAATACGCGCGCTGAAGCTTTTTGGCTATGGCGGGCAAAAGTAAAGTGGACGTGTGTATCGGAGCCGAGCTTTTCAGGCGAGGATATAAATTCTGGCGTGCGAGTTTCCATAGTGATTGTTGTTTAAAGAATAGATTCTTTTTATCCCACTAATAAGTATACCTTATTAATAGTCTTAAAGGAATTTGGGACCAGCAGAGCGCCGCGAGGGCGTTGTTGGTCCCGAGGTAGGCCGCCTTCGTCTCCCGTAGGGAGACTTCGGCGAGCCGAGTGCCGCCGTCGCTCGCTGGGGCGAGCTTTGGCGAGCCTGAGGAGAACGAGAGCGTGGGGCGGCCATGGTGGCTACCCCATGAGGGTGAGATCAGGGGTGTAGTCGAAGGCATCCTGCGAACCATCCGGCTGGCGGACGATGACCACGCCGCCCGACTTCGTCGGGAACCAGTCCTCGCGGATGGTTCCGAGGTCACGCCCGTCCACGATGAGTCCGTGCACGAGGGTGACGTTTTCGAAGTGGCAGGACATGACGCGCACGCCGGGCGCGCTGAGCAGCTCGTTGACCACGCTCATCGTACGCTCCTCGAACCCTTCGGGGGTGTCAGAGCGTACTAGGGTGGACCGCTTGCCATTCAGCCATTCCGCCACGAACCGGTCGCCGACGCTCGGGTCGCTGAGGCACTCGAGCAGGGGGTCGTGGTGGTAGCGCGGATAGTCCGCGCGCACGTCGCAGCGCACGGGCACCCATCGGCTGGTCGCCTGGAAGTGCCCCTCCGAGAGGCGCATGGCCGTGTCGGGGCCGCGACCCTGGTGGGACGCCACGATCTCGGCGATCGTGATCCCAGCCTCGGCGAACTGTCGCCCCTGCTGTCGTGAGCGCTGGATGCCAGGCTCGTCGACCAGGAACAGGCACGGCGGCTCCTTCTCGGCGTAGTTGGCCGTATAGGCCTC
>DATDTU010000062.1:0-12191 GCA_035290705.1 Patescibacteria group bacterium | reverse complement strand
TGCCCCCGCCGCGCCTGATGGTCAGTTTGGGGCCGAAGGCCGCGCCGATGGCTTCCCAGCCGCGGGCGAAGGAGACATCGACCCACCCCACCAAGTTCACACCGGCAGCGATCTTGTCGCTGAACCAATGCGAACCCTCAGCGAGGAAAATCGCGGGTCCGACATCTCCCTCCGTATCGACGCCTATGGCGAAGCCGAGAGCGAGGAAGTTGTGACACTTCTCCCACTCGCGGGCAACTCCCAGATCATACGCCAGCTTCGGCGTCAGGTCTCCGCGTTTCGGGACCGTGATCAGAGAGGCAGTTACGAAACCTTGCCACAACCGGATGGTCGGGCCGCAATTATCCGCTCGGGCACTTGCCGAGCTGGACATGAGAAGGATGGCAATCAGCCATCCGAGGATGCTTGGCTTCATGGGCCTTCTCCTTGTGACGGCTGTTGGTTTGAGATTTTGAGGACTTGAGAAGTCCAGAAGACAGGGGAAGGGGCCACTTGGCGACCTTCTTAACTCCCCGTTAAAGGGAGCTCCCAATAACAAGAAAAATAACACCAGATTATCTTTCTTATTACTAGGATTCGCTCACTTCACAGGGAACCCTGTACTTTCGGGACTCTCGTTGTAAAGAACTACTATTTCCATTTTGGAAATTATAATAGTATACACTAAAAAAGCCTCTTTGTCAAGAGGTTTTTGCTGTGGATAATTTTTTTATAAAAATGGCTTATTTTAGCCCAATATACAAATACATCCTTACTATGTTAGCCAAAAAAGGATTTTTAGAGCGCGGCGACTGCTATTGATTGCCGCCGCGCTCTCATTGGTTCCGGTGGGAATACTACCCGCGCGGTTCGCCGTCGGAGTCGCGACCGACTTCCTGGCAGATGCCGCCGAGGCAGTAGAGCGTGTTGCAGTCGAGATCCTGGCGGCAGCTGTCGCCCGGTTGGCAGAAGCTGCAGCCGCCCCCGCAATCCACGTCCGTCTCCGTACCATCGGCGACGCCGTTATAGCACGTTCTGTCGAAGCAGAGCTTGGTGGCGTTGTCCCCGGCCTCGACCAGCACGCAGTTGAGACTCTCGCAGTCGCTATCCTCGCTGCACCAGCCGTGAGCCGGGCAGCCGGCGACACACGGTCCGCCGCAGTCAATGCCCATTTCTCCGTCGCCGAAGTTCGCGTTGCCGTCGTAGCAGAACGCCGGCTCTTGCTCGGGCCTCATGCATCGACCCTGGTAGCACTGGCTGCTGCAGTCGTTGTCGAGCTCGCACGTCTCTCCTTGCCTGCAGGTGGGGCAGTGGGCGCGGAAACCGCAGTCCACCCCCACCTCTTCGCCATCCTGCACGCCGTTGTCGCAGTGCGCTGGCATGCAGATACTGGGGAGATCACAGGTCGGATTGACGCACGAAGGGTTCAGCCCGCAGTACACGGTCGCGCAGTCGCTTGCCGTATTGCAGGCGTCGAGGTCCGTGCACGGCGCGCAGCCCGGGCCACCGCAGCTCACCTGCCTCGCCACCGTCCCATCAGGGAGGAACAGCGTGTACTCATTGAGGCACGCCTGCGGCTGTTCGACTCCGTTCCCGTTACCCCCGCCGCAGCCGCTGAGGCTGGCGGCATAAACGAGTCCCCCGAGCGCCATTCCCAGGGCAACCCACGCCCCATGCTTCCGCACCCACATCATGGTCACCATTCCCATCCTCCTTCACCACCTTGGCCATTTCCTCACCGCACTGATGAGGTTCCCCAAGGAAAACAATCTGCTAACTTAGCAAACTATTATCCCCGGGAAACACTCTTTTTGTTTGTTTCAAGGAACCAAAAACTACTATTAAACCATAGTAGTTGACGCCCTAAACTCATCCGCATTACACTCTTCTCACATCTGCGTAATCCTCACCAAATAATCTGCGTAATCTGTGCTTAAAAAATCTCGAAATGAATATTTTTTGTATTCACCCCATTATTCATGAGCAATGTTCGCACATCCTTCACCATCTCCACACTCCCACAAATATAATACTCAGCATCGGCTATAATATACTGTGGCAGATGCGCCGTCACCCGTCCCCGCAGCCCATTCCATGGCTCGGCTGGGCGAGACGATGTAACATGAAATGAAAATTGAGGATACTCCCCCGCCAACTGCTCCAATCGTTCTTTCCAAAAAGAATCCTCGGGAGTACGGATACCGAACAGCAAGGTGTTGGTGTTCGTTGACACAGATTGGAAAGACTGAGGCTGAACTGTGGACGTACCCCGCGCGTCCGCTGTAACCAAAACCACCGCCGGCATCGTCGCAATTTCTAACTGCTCCTTCATCATACTCATGATAGGGGCAATACCAGCGCCGGTCGCGATAAACACCTTCTTCGGACTATGGTCCGCCCGGCACCCAAACACACCTTTAGCGGCGGTTATCTGAACGGATTCCCCGGCTTCTAATCGAGAAAACAGTGCCGACGCTTTTCCTTCTGGCAGCATTTTCGCGCAAAATTCCAAATCAACTTCCGCAGGGTGAGAAGAAACGGAATAACTGCGCAGCAACACTCCCTCAGGCTGAGGTACCTGAAATTGCACAAATTGACCGGGGATAAAACTAAACCCAACCGGTTTTTCAAAATGCAACTCCATGATATCGCGCGAGATCATGGTCTTACTGATGAGTTTTACCGAAAAAAATTGTTGCTCTGGCATAAAAATTCTCCGCTGAATACATTGACAACAGCCATTTTTTGCGTTACTATTGAGGAAATAGTAAAGGTGATCGTATCATGGTTTAATCGTTTTGACAATCATTTTATTGGCGTCACCCCGAGGAGCGAGGAACCTGCCTCTGCCGGCAGGCAGGCGAGCGACGTCGGGATCCCCCTGCTTTCAGAATTGGTTCTGACAACAAGGGGATTACTACGTCGCTTCGCTCCTCGTAATGACGTGTCAAATTAATTTCCATGCCTCCAACTAAATCTAAAATCAAACCTAAGATTAAAACAAAACCGATCACCCTCGATCGGTCGCTTTATGATAGCGCGGATAAAGGAGCGGTACGCTTCAAGTCAAAACCTGGTCTCACTGAAGAAGTAGTGCGCGAAATTTCCAAACAAAAACAGGAACCCGATTGGATGCTCAAAAAACGTCTCCAAGCTTTGGCATTATTCAAACAAAAAGAAATCCCCACCTGGGGCGCGGATTTATCCAAACTCGATCTGGATAAAATTGTCTACTTTGTCCGCCCTGAAGCAGAAGAAAGCAAAAGCTGGGCTGACGTTCCTGACGAGATCAAAAAAACGTTTGATAAACTCGGCATCCCCGAAGCCGAAAAAAAAGCGCTCGCGGGAGTTGGCGCTCAATACGATTCTGACGTCATCTATCACAATCTCAAAAAACAATGGGCCGAGAAGGGCGTCATTTTTGAAAACATGGATGTGGCGGTACAGAAATATCCCGAGCTTGTAAAAAAATATTTCATGACCCAGTGCGTACCGATTAACGATCACAAATTCGCGATGCTCCACGCCGCTGTCTGGAGTGGAGGCACATTTATCTACATTCCCAAAAATGTCACTGTTGATCTACCACTCCAAGCCTACTTCCGCATGAATGCCAAAAGCGGCGGACAATTTGAGCACACCCTCATAATTGCGGACGAAGGATCAAACATCCAGTACATCGAAGGCTGTTCCGCCCCGCGCTACGGCATTAGTTCCCTCCACGCCGGCTGCGTGGAAATTTTCGTCCACAAAGACGCGCGCGTCCGCTACTCATCTATTGAAAATTGGTCCAAAGACACGTACAATTTAAACACCAAACGCGCGCTCGTGGATGAAGACGCCGTGATCGAATGGGTCAATGGCAACATGGGTTCCGGTACGACGATGTTGTACCCCTGTTCAATTCTGCGGGGACGAGGAGCGCGTTCCGATAGTCTAGGCGTTGCCTTCGCAGGTCCAGGACAAAATCAAGACACCGGTGCCAAAGCCATTCACGCCGCTCCTTATACAAGTTCGACGATTGTGTCGAAATCCATCTCCAAAGACGGCGGTATCAACACTTTCCGTGGCCTCATCAAGATCACTCCGGTTGCGACGAATGTGAATGCGTCGATGGTCTGTGATGCCCTACTCCTCGGCAACAAATCCGTCGCCAACACCATCCCCGAACTCAAAATAAAAAACGACCAAGTCCAAGTCGCCCACGAAGCCCGCGTCGGCAAAATCGGCGAAGAAGAAATTTTCTTTTTGCAGTCGCGGGGATTTAACGAGCAGGAAGCGACGCGGTTGGTAGTGTCTGGGTTTATTGAGCCGATTGTAAAAGCCTTGCCGGTGGAATACGCGCTTGAGCTAAACAGATTGATTGAGATGGAAATGGAAGGTGCTGTGGGATAAAACAAAATACACGATACACGTATAACGATACATATATTTTGAATCGTGCTACGTGTATCGTGTATCGTGTTTTTTTCCATCCCCCAACACTCCGTCAAACTATTGACGATGTACTAAGGAATGGAGACGGGACGCGGGCGGCGACTGTGTCACGTCGCCACTCCAGGCTGCCCCGTCGTCTGCCTCTACTCCCGACGCAGCTCCGCGCGACGGCGGCGGCGAATGATGTAATTGAACAGCCGCTGGTGCTTGTCCATGGTGTGGATGTTGTTGGCAGGGTACTTGCGATCCACGATCGCATGGATTTCCGCCCACTCCTTTTCAATCGCCCGCAGATTTCTGTGGAAGATGACGTCCAGCTCTTCTTCCCGAGTTAGTTCCAACGGCATGGTTCACCTCCCTTTCCATCGTTTCCAGCCGTAGGAACCGATGAGTAGGACAACGTAACCCACCATGATCCAACCGAATTCCACCGGCATGCCGATGAGCAGCGTCATGAAGCCTTTCTCCTTTCACTTTCCATCCTATCAAAAGTAAGACATATATGTCAATAAACGAAATAAAAAATCAATTTCAAATATTCAAATCAAACCTGGAACTTCTCTACCTCGACTCCGCCGCCTCCACCCTCACCCCAGAGGTCGTTATCGACGCCATGAACGACTACTACCAAAACTACCGCTCCAATGTGCATCGCGGGTTGTATGATACGAGTATGAAGGCTACCGAAGCATACGAAGGAGCACGTCACACAATCGCTTCCTTCATCAACGCCGATCCAACCGAAATCATTTTTACTAATGGGACAACGCACGGCCTCAACATGCTCGCCTACTCGCTCGCCCCCCGCCTCACGCATCGAGACAACATCGTGCTGACCCGAATGGAACACCACGCCAACCTCGTCCCCTGGCAACAAATGGCCAAACACTACGGCTTCGAAATCCGTTTTCTCGAACTCGACCCTACCAGCTACAAGCTACAAGCTACCTCCTACAATGTCATCGACCAAAACACCAAAATCGTCTCCCTCGTTCATGTCTCCAACGTTCTCGGAACAATCAATCCCGTCGAAGAAATAATAAAAATCACCCGCACTAAGTCCCCTCGCGCCTACACCATCATCGACGCCGCGCAATCCATCGCCCATCTCCCCATCGACGTCAAAAAAATGGACTGTGACTTCCTCGTCGCCTCCGGCCATAAAATGTACGGCCCCACCGGTATCGGATTCCTGTACGGAAAAAAAGTAATGCTCGAAGAACACCTCGAACCGTTTTTCTTCGGGGGCGATATGGTGAGCGACGTCACCTATCAAGACGCCGCCTGGAACGAAGTCCCCTACAAATTCGAAGCCGGCACGCCAAGTATTGCGAGTGCGATTGGATTAGGCGCGGCAGTGAAGTTTATACGGGAGATTGGGTGGGAGGAGATTATGAGGCACGAACAGGAGTTGACTGAGTATGCATTGAATCAGTTAACCGACCTCGGCGTAACAATCATCGGCCCCCCCAACTGTCATTCTGAACGGAGTGAAGAATCTCTGTCCCAATCGCCGAACGGAGAGGGATCCTTCGCTAACGCTCAGGATGACAATAAGCGTCTGATCCGTATCGGCGTCCTCGCCTTCACCATCCCCGGCGCTCACCCCCACGACATCGGCGAAATCGTAAACCGTTCCGGCGTCGCCATCCGCGTCGGCCACCACTGCGCCATCCCCCTCCACAAAATGCTCGGCCTAACTGGAACTGCCCGCGCGTCGCTTGGGGTGTATAATACGAAGGAAGATATTGATAAGTTGGTTGAAGGAATAAAGGAAGTGAAAAAAATATTTAATTAACACGATTCACGATACACATAAAACGATACACGCAATCGATTTGTATCGTAATACGTGTATCATGTATCGTGTCCAAATATGTCCGACCCCCTCTACCAAGAATACATCCTCGACCTCTACCGCCACCCACACAACAAAACCGTGCCGGCCGAATTTGACGTCCGCCACAAAGAACGCAACCCGCTATGTAGCGATGAAGTAGAACTCTTTGTAAAATTCGACGAAAATAATCACGTCACCGACATCGGCTACCAAGGCGAAGGCTGTGCCATTTCCCAAGCCGGCATCTCGCTCATCACCGACCACGCCAAAGGCAAAACCAAAGAAGAATTGCAAAAAATGAGCATGGATGATATGCTCCAACTTCTTGGGTTGCCGAACATTACGCCAGCACGGATTGGGTGCGCGACACTTGGGCTGAAGGCGTTACAAAAAATAATTAATCTCAAATAAATATGAACGAAGGAGAAACACCAAACGTGCAATCACTTGCCAAAATAAAAATTCAACCAGCTCAATACTGGCCTTTTATCAGTGGTATCATCGTTGTATCTCTGCTTAGCGGACTCGACTATACCAATAAAATTCTCATCGGTTTCTTTCTTTACTTACTGATATTTATTATCACCTATATCATCGCGAAAGCAACGCGCCATCGTGAGTACATTGGCATGTTCAAGGGCGCAACCGAGGACATGCTTGCTGCGATAGTAGCGCTATTGGTGATTTTACTATCAGACACGTTTCTTACAAAACAAAATCTTGCTTTTATCAATGAAAAATCTTACATTTTTGTCCTACTTATTTTAGCCATAAACACTTTCGGACGACTCACCTCCAATAAAATTTTGAAGGCAATCAACTTTATACGTTTTTCTTTAGATCAACATCCCAAAAAGGTGTTGGCAGCACTTCTGCTTCTCATTGTGCCAATACTTGTACTATTGCTCTCCCCTCGCCTTATCAATATTGGCGTGCTCCTACTAGGCATCATTATCTTCGGCGCTCCGGCGCTTTTTGTCGTCATCCTATTTAGCGCTTTTATTCCTCGTGTCGACAAGTACATTGATAAGATTATCCGACCAAAATAATCACATGTCTCTTCAAATAACCAACCTCTCCATCGCTGTCCACCCCAAAAAAATCATCCACGATTTCTCTCTTGAAATTAAACCGGGCGAAATTCACGCTATCATGGGACCAAACGGCTCGGGAAAATCGACGCTCGCCAATTCGCTTGCTGGGCATCCAAAATACCAAGTCACCAGTGGATCAATCACCTTAGACGGAGAAAACATTACTACCCTTCCCGCCGACAAACGCGCTAAGCTCGGATTATTTCTATCGATGCAACACCCACCCGAAATTCCCGGCGTAAGTGTAGCAAACTTTTTGCGCCTCGCAGTCGCAGGGGTATCCGGTAAAAACCAAAACCCCCTGGAATTCTTTCCTGTCCTCACTAAACAAATGTCCTCCCTCCACATCGACCCCGACTTTGCCAAACGCCATGTCCACGGCGGCTTCAGTGGTGGCGAAAAAAAGAAAATGGAAATTTTGCAATTGCTACTCCTTAACCCAAAGTATGCTATACTGGACGAAACTGATTCTGGACTAGACGTTGACGCTCTCCGAATTGTCGCGGAAGGAATTAATAAATTTAAATCAAAAGATCACGGCATTCTCCTTATCACCCACTACAATCGAATTCTCGAATACGTTGTGCCGGATTTTGTGCATATTATGGTGGGAGGAAGAATTGTAAAGAGTGGGGGGAAGGAGTTGGCGAAAGAGATTGAAAAAAAAGGGTATCAAAATATAAAATAAAACGATACATGATACACGTAGTACGATACACATGTCGATTGTATCGTTTTACGTGAATCGTGTATCGTGATATATGCTTACCAAAGACCAAATCATCGAAGCGCTCAAAACCGTCAAAGACCCCGAAGTCGGCCTCGACGTCTGGACCATGGGTCTTATTTATAATATTGAAATTAAGAAGCCCTCCTCCGCTAAAGCTACGGCGGGCGAAATCAAAATCCTCATGACCTATACCACCCCCTTCTGCCCCTGGGGGCCGCAATTAAATGACGAAGTGACGAATGTGCTGAAAGACCAATTGGGAGTAAAAAATGTTGATATTAAAATTACGTTTGACCCGCCCTATCAAATGCCGGATGAATTACGGGCGATGCTGGGAATTTGACACGATACACGACCTGCCTGCCGGTAGGCAGGTACACATAATACGATACAATTCGACTATATTCCTATGGAAATAAAGTTACCAAGTGATCTTCCTGAAAATATCAGTCAAAAAATCCGCTCCGGAGGAAAGATCCGCCGCATTGTTGTCGATCGCGCCAAATGCATCGGCGCCAACTCCTGCGTCGCTGTCGCTCCCGGAGTCTTCCAGCTTGACGCCGAAAATCTTGCGTATGTGGTCGACCCCGACTCTACCGACGAAGACACTATTCTCATGTCCGCGCAATCATGCCCGGTGCTAGCGGTGCTGCTCTATGACGAGAACGGGGGAAAAATTTTTCCGGAAGAATAATAGTTATGTGCGAAATGCGAAAGCTGCGAAATATGCGAAACCAAACAATCCGTCGCTCCGTATAATCCGTAGATCCGTTGAATACAGTTTCGCACTTTTCGCAGCTTTCGCATTTCGCACATCCTAACGGAACTTATCGCTCCACCCACCCTTGCCTATTGTTTCCAGAATCTCCCCTCCTCAAACATCTGCCGCTTCCACTTATAAAATTGCAAATAATCACATAACGTCAGATCCGGCGTGGAACTCGGAAGATAATTATCCGCGCAACCAATCTCCGTCGGCACATTGTAGTCAACTTTTCTCTTCCCGCTCTTATCAATTTGGTTAATATACAGCCCCAGCTCATGCATTCCTAACAGGTTAGGATATTTTTTTCGATCATCAAAGATCGAATGTCCCTCAAAAGAATTTGGAATGTTGACGCCAAAAATATGCAGAAGCGTTGGCGTTGTATCGAGCCCCGAAGCATACGTCACAACTTCTTTCGGCAAAACAGTATCCGGAATATATACTAAAAAAGTATTCTCATCATAATACGTAAGCCTCCCCACCACGTCCGGAAACACATCCTTGGTAAATGCCGCCGGAAAAACCGCGTGATCGGCGATTGCTACCACAATAGTGTTATCGGCCAACGGACTCTCCTTGAACTCAGTCCAAAATTTTTCAAAAGCATCGTCTGTGGTGTGGAAGGAATTCAATAAATCATTCTTACCATCACCATAGGGCACTATGTCCGAAGCCAAGTTGAACGGTGGATGGGTGTCGACAGTAGAGAGCATAACAATAGCTGGCTCCCGCTCTTTTGCTTTCTCCTCGAATAACTGCCACGTAAAAGGGAACAGCTGATGATCGGAATACCCCCACCACGTCTTCGGCTTTTCAGCGATATATTCTCGCAGCTCCTCTTGTCCATAGATTTCATCCGTCCCCATACTTTCGAGCAACCCATCCTTATGCGCGAAGTCTTTCTGCACGGCAGTGACATACCCCACATACTCATACCCTCTCTCTTTCTTTAGCACTTCCGGCAAACAAAGTAGCCGATGTCGTTGCAGTTTCCGTTCATTCTGAATTTCTCCATGTCCCGTGGGAGGTAAAAACGAACAAAGCTGTGAAAGCAGTCCGGTAACGGTTGGGGTTGATGCGTTATAATAATTTTTAAACACAGTAGTATTTTTATCCGCCGCCATTTTTTCTAATCCAGGAGTTAATCCAGGGAACTGTTTGTTATATACACTCGTGAGCCGTGCCGAGTACGATTCAAAAAAAACAATTACAATATTCGGCGGGTTTTTCTTCAATCGCTCGGGAAGCAATTTCGCGGTAGAGGTAGGAGAAAAAACATTCGGCCGTTCGGCTACAAAAAAAGTATCTGGATTATAGTGTAATCCGAATTTTTCTAATTTTTTAAATATGACCGGATCAAGGGTCGAGGCAGTTGTTTCGCCAAAATAATATTGGTAAAAAGAATTAACTACCATCCGCTCGGGCGTATTTTTGAACGAAGAAAAGCCCACGAGCGACCCGAGCGCGATAATAAGTATAGCGCCCTGGTAATAATACCAATACCGCGGTCCCACATGACGATGAGCGCGGACAATCTTCTGGAATACTGTTGCGAAAGTAACCAGTGCGACAATAAACGCGAGAATGAGCCCCATCGCCGAGCTATTTACCACCAATCCTTCTGAGCCGCGGAAATGCGCGAGCGCCGATGGGCTAAAATGAAGTCCTGAGTAATACAAAATACCTATGTTGATTGTCCAAAAAAGGAGAATGCTCGCGAATAGGAACGCCCATACTCCCGCCAGTATATAACGAACCCATGACCGCACGTAAACCAAAAAAAAACTCGCCACCACAAACCCCAGCATCCAAAACATCGCCATCGCCCAGGCGCGAAAAAACACAATATTAAAAAAACGCACGTTCGCGTCAAGAATATAATAGGTGTAACTAAGGTACTGGAGGAGCGCTTGAACAACAAAAATGAAATAGCTAAACAGAAATACCGTCCGGTTGATGACCAGCCAATTATGCGCCGCCGGATGGTGTGACAAATACCGTTGCAGGCGCCAAAATAAAAAGAGAAACACAGCCGAGATATACAGCAAGCTCCACAATTCATTCCGAAAAAAGAACAGAAGGAAAATAAAAGAGAATTGAAAAAATAACGGATCCAAAAACTTACGGAATTCCTCCTGCCAAAATGGATGCACGCGCAATCGCTTGATAGCATACCCATAACAAATAGTAGCGACACGGTATCCTATGAATATCACTAGCCAAGTAACCAAGGAAATAAGTATGAAACGATTGTGCGGCCGATGCGGAAGATGGTACCAATTCCATCCAGCGGTAATGATAAAAGACCCAGCCAATGCGTACAGGCTGGGTAACCATTTTTTGAGATTGCGCGCATGACTCATAGCAGCTAATCTTCGGCGTGATACTCTTTATTATTTCTTCCGGTAATTTTCTTCTTTTTACTATTCCCGCGCATTTTCAACTTATGTTTCTTTAACTCTCGCTCCAAATGATCCTTCATATCATCAATCGCTTCGTACAAACTCAGCGCTTCCTTGCGCACAAACACATCATTCCCCGGAATCTCAAGCTTCCCTTCCGCGAAAAATAAATTTCCTTTCTGGTGGCGTTTGTTCGTCTCACCCACCGTGATGTCCACTCGGATGATTCCAGTAAAAAATTTATCCAGCCCATTCACCTTCTTGGTAACATACCCTTCAATGGCATCTGTTAAATCCACTTGCTTGCCTGAGATGATAATTTGCATAAAATAAAATACTAATTATTCGAATGTATACGAATGATACAAATCACCAATTGGTATTAGCAGCATTCGTATACATTAGTATTATTGGTATTATATTCACCTCATAATCTGCACCTCCTCCTCCAATTCCACCCCAAAGGTATTATATACCCTTCCCTTGACCTCTTCAACTATTTTAAGCACATCCTCCTGGGTTGCTCCGCCGAGGTTAATAATGAAGTTGCCATGTTCCTTGGAAACCATAGCATTACCAACCCGAAATCCCTTAATTCCCGTCTGCTCAATAAGCCAGCCGGCCGCGATTTTTTTGTAATTCCGGAACCGTTCCGGGAGCTCTGCTGGATCGCGTTTCCACGCAGTCAGAAATACATTTTTAAAAAAACTCCCCGCCGACGGCTCTTTGGCGTGCTTGCCTTTGCGCTCTTCGATAATCTTTTGCGTCATCACCAAACTTTCTGCCTTATTCCCCGGTTTGAGTTCGATACGCATGGATAGAATAACGTCGCGATTGTGTTTAAAGATGCTTTCGCGATACCCAAACGCGCAGTCAGCGTTAGATAGCTCAACCACTTCCCCATCACGCCACACCGTAACGCTCGTGAGACAATCCTTCAATT
>DATDTU010000061.1:0-7425 GCA_035290705.1 Patescibacteria group bacterium | reverse complement strand
ATCATCCGTATGCTGTACCCCCAGTTCCATCCGCGTGCACCCCATCTCCCGCATCTGCCAGATGGTGTGATAGTTGATACAGTCGGGACGCGTTTCGAGCGTCAAACCAATAATTCGATGTTTGGCTTTTTCGTTTAAACGCTGTTGTCGAAATAATTCTTTTTTCAAAACAGCAAGCGGGGAGGTTTCGGTTAACTTATTCAATTGCTCAATTGTTCGATTGTTCAATTGTTTTCTTGTTTTCTTGTTTTCTTGTTTTTTTGAAACCTCGTTCGCCGCCTCAAACGACCGGAGTACAAACCAATACTGATACGCAAGCGGATACGAATTCCACGTCCCGCCTTTGATAATAAGTTCAATCTTATCCGTCGGATGCCCATTGTTCTCGAGTGCTTCAATACGTTTCGCCATCTGTGTGTACGGATCAAATTCCAAAAGTAAGGCACGCATCGCGGCCGGTTCCTCGGAAAGATAGCTCTTTGGCATGCGCTCATCCAGCGGGCAGTAGACGCATTCTCCCGGGCACGGGTATGGCTTCACGAGCGACGTAACAATCGCCACTCCCGAGAGCGATCGCACTGCGCGTCGAGTAAGGAGTTTTTCCAACAAAACGTGCTTCGCGATGCTTTTATTCTTTACCAGTTTATGATATGCTGAAAGCAGTTCAGTTTTGGATGGCAAGGGCACGCTCATTTCTCCGTGAGGCAAGTGATTGTTAGCGATTTTAGATAACTTTCGTTTCAGGGTATTCAAGTCCAGCTCATCTTTGGGAAGGGTTTTTACGGCGCTTAAAATTATCTCTTCAGTTAAGGGCATAGTGTCGTTCTGAGGGGTTGGTCGGTTGAGAAAGACAACGAAACCCCTGTGTCATTCCCGCGGAAGCGGGAATCCAGACATTCGTTGCCACTGGATCCCCGCCTACGCGGGGATGACAATTTGATTAAGTATGGACATTATACAGAAGACTCGTGACGACTACAATAAAATCGCGCGGCATTTTGCGAGTACTCGCTACGATCTGTGGCCAGAGCTAGAGCAGTTTAAACCATTCGCGCGGGATGGTCAACAGATCCTCGATTGGGGATGTGGCAATGGGCGGCTACTCCTTTTGTTAAAAGATCATAATTTTCATTATTACGGCGTGGATCAAAGCAAGGAACTGTTAAAAATCGCTGAAAAAAAATACGCTCCGCTCGTTAAAAAAGGGATAGCCAAATTTTATTGCACCGCCCACAAAGAAAAAAATTTCGCGGCCAATTTTTTTGACCTGGCGTTCATGATCGCCTCGTTTCATCACCTGCCCGACCAGAAAAGCCGGTTAAAACTCTTGAAAAAAACATTCACCGAATTAAAACTCGGTGGACATCTCGTTATGACGGTATGGAATTTAGAGAGCGACTGGGCAAAAGAGAAAATAAAAAAAGATTGGAAACAAATGGGGGATAACGATTTTCTTATCCCTTGGAAAAATCCCGAAGGAAAAATTGAAGCCGAACGCTACTATCATCATTTTAACGAAGAGGAATTAAAAGGGTTACTCACCGAAGCTGGTTTTACCATCGAACAGATGGGGTATAATGATATAAATATCCAAAAGGATAAGAGGGAGGGAAGGAATTTGGTGGTGGTGGCGAAAAAAAGTTTATAAAGTTGAAAGTTTGTAAGGTTTATAAAGTCGCTACTTGATAAACTTTAAAAACTTTAAGAACTTTATAAACTGCGCTATGCGCATACTCCAAATCAACAAATACTTCTACAACGGCGGCGGAGCGGACCGCGTATTTTTTGATACCATCAACGGTCTGCGTGAGCGAGGAAACGAAGTAAGTGAATTCTCCATGCACAGTCCAAAGAACCTGCCTTCCGACTATGCCAAATATTTTGTTTCTCCGATTCCCGAAAAATTAACCGGCGCTTCGCCTTCACTTGGTACTTCGTGGAAAATTTTCCAACGCCTATTTCGTTCCCCTGAAGTAGAACAAAAACTTGCCGCGCTCGTCGCGTTTGCCAAACCCGAGGTCGCCCATGTTCACAACGCCTATCACCATTTATCCGCCAGCACTTTCTTGACCTTAAAAAAATTACACATCCCCATCGTCTTAACGCTCCATGATGTTTTTCCTCTTTGTCCGAATCATAGTTTGCTTTACCAAGAGAGACTAGCTGAAGATTTGTTTAAAAATAAATTTTACAATTGTTCCCGCTATAAATGTATTGATAATAAATTCTTGCCCAGCCTTGCTGGCACGCTTGAAGCCTATTACTATCGCCTGCGCAAAATTTGGAATAATGTGGATGCCTTTGTATGTCCGAGCCAATTCATGAAAAATAAAATGGTCGAATACGGATTCCCCGCGAACAAGATGCACGTTTTACCAAACCCGTTCGACGTAGGGGCGCACGGCCGTGCGCCACTACCATTGGGCAACAAAATCACCTACCTCGGTCGTATCCATTACGAAAAGGGAATTAAGATGTTCATGGAAGCGGTAAAAGAACTAGCCGACCAGCCGGTGGTCGTTGCCGGAAGCGGACCAGATGATGCCTGGGTAAATAATTTTATCGCGCAACACAAATTGTCGAACGTTGAGCGCCACGGTTGGGTGAGCGGAGAAAAATGGAAACAAATAATGGCGGAGGCGAAAGTGGTGGTTGTGCCGTCGGTTTTCTTGGAGAATTGTTCGCTTACTATTCTTGAAGCAGTAAGCCATGGTCGTATCGTCGTTGCCACCGACCGAGGAGGGAACAGCGAACATGTCATTGACGGCGTCACTGGGTTCCTCGCCAAACCAGAGGATCCGAAAGATTTAGCAAGGGTGATCAAGAAAGCTATGGCCGTTCCGGCGGTAGAAGCGGAAAAAATGGTCGCGGCTGGGAGGACATTGCTCGCGAGAGACCATAATCCGGAAAAGTATTTTGGGAATTTGGTTGAGTTGTATCGAAAAGTTATTTAGGGCTAGCCTTTAGTACTATGTGGATAACTTTACACGTATGTATTTTCCGCATAATCAACTTTGTTGTCATTCCCGCCCCGACGTATGTCGGGATAAACTCCGGCGGGAATCCAGACAATTGGCCACCTGGATCCCCGCCTGCCTGCCGGTAGGCAGGTTTTCACGGGGATGACAGTTGGTGAAAAACGAGTTATGCGTGAAGTGCATACATGTGGATAACTTTATTGACCAGTTAGCAAAAAGCTGTTATTCTTCAATGTTAGAAGTATGAAACAGAACTCACAAAATTCCTGGCTCATTAAAAAGGTAATGCCCATTACCTTGATTGTCGTACGTTTCTTTTTGTCACGGGGTGATTATGAGTTTAGTGAGGCATAACAGTGCCGAAAATACCTAAAGTCAAAATCACCCTGAGACAAGAATCTCAGGGTGTTTCTTTAAAAATTACAGAGTTAGCCAGATAAGTTAATGTAAGATGGTTAATTGATCTGGCTAACTCTGAACTGCCACTGATCTGCTCCTGTAGGGGGAGTATTCATGATTGGTGGTTTTTTGACATGGAGGGAACCAGATGGACAAGGGAATCGATGGGATCGTGCCGCGTTGCATCTGTTCAGTAGGCGGTCGTGACGACGAGCGCTTTTACCTGGCGCTGCCGTCTGGTGAAGAAGGTGGTGGAGGTGCTGCCCCCACCGTTCGATTGACCGGTCCGTTCGACAAGATCGATGCGGAGTGGCCGCTCGAAACCGAGCCGCCCCCCGACCGTCGTGGTCTGATGGGGATCATCGGCGGCCCCGCCGACTAGCTGACCAAGCACGGGCGGCGGGTGAGTAGCAGAAGATTGCTACTCACCGCCGCCCTATCCCGGAACCAAAGTTCCGAAGAAAGGACGTTCTTTGCAGGCGGTCTGGCCAAAAACGATTGACCAGACACCTTCGCACCGTTTGGTGCAACCGCCGCTTCATGGACACTGGTGTCCATGAGCAGGATTGAGTTGTATAGAAATACTCGCAAGGAGTATTTCTATCAAGGCTCACCCCTGTCAGCGGCCTTCGGTTTTTGTTCTTATCAATGATGAGAATAGAAAACGAAGAACAGTTCTTTGCTAATACAATCGATCATCCAACCTAGTTAGGAATCTTATTGGTGGGAGACGCGAGAAGTACTCGTGCTCACGCTAAGAAGCTTTCCCGGCTAGGGAGAGCCTTGCCTTCGCCTTCGAAAAGGGGAGACTGCATGAAAACGAGTCATGCCTTGGTGGTCGCACCGCCCGATCATGCTCGTCCGACCGTGACCGGACGGGAGAACTGGGAACGTTGGAATCGGTGGTTCCCCGCGCTTTACCAGCGCGGGATCACGGGCAAGGTGCATCTGCCCAAAAAGATCGTACGCGTCGTCGGATGTCCGGACTGCCGGCGTAGTTCCACGCCGTGCCGCTCCATCGAGCGCGCCTCGACCGAGGAGAGCTTCAAGTGCGACGAGCATCAGACCGACCTCGGCGGCGCGCCGCTGGTGTTCATCGAATAGGGAGGGATCCATGGAAACTCCGATCCAATGCCCGGGGGCACAACAGCCGCCCCCGCCGCCACCAACGAAGGGGAAGCCGCCGGTGCCGCCCAAGAAGCCGGTTCCATCTGGCTGATCGAGCAGGTCGTCTGGGAAAATGCCAACAATCGCGGCAGATCGCGAACGATGGCACGGGGACAGAACATCGTCCCCCCAGACGACCGAATCATCTTGCCAGTAGAGACTCCAAAACCAAATATGAAAATTCTTCGACCATGATGGTCGTTTTTTAATTTTTGACATTTATACTGCGGCTTGCTACCATGTCGGCCAAGAACAAAACGGTTCTTTTTTTCACCATTGCCGGCCGCCGTGAGCGGCTGTCGCCATACCTACGGAGATGACCAATGTCACATTGGGAGACATCTGACGAATCCACCCTGAGCGCCTACTTGGAACGCATCGGCGCTCCTCAGTGCGCGCCGCTGCCCCGCCGGGTGGAGGAACAGTTCGCCCGCTGGTGGAAGCAGTCGGGCAACACCACGCTCGCGCACGAGCTCGTGCGCTCCAACCTGCGGCTCGTGGTCCAGATCGCGCGCGAGTTCCGCCGCTCCGGAGTTCCGTTCATCGAACTCATCGAAGTGGGCAACTACGGTTTGCTCCTCGCGTTTCAGAAATTCAACCCGAGGAGAAAGCGCCGTCTTTCCACCTACGCGGATGAGCGTATTCGGGCGGAAATCAAGCGTTTCATTCTCAAGCAGCGTTGGATGGTGCCGGTGGGTACCACCACGCTCGAGCGGCGCCTCATTTCGTACGGCACGAGTGCGCAGCGTGACGTCGAAGCTGAGCTGAACGGCGAAGCCACAGAAAGTGCCATCAACGAGCAGCTTGGCAAGAAGTTCGGCGCGAGCCCCACCAAAGTGCAGCTCGTACGGGCTCGTCTCGACGCTCGCGACAGCTCTCTTCACGTTCCGCTCTCCGCGCACGATAAGCGCCCACTGCTCGATCTAATCGCCGATGAAAGGAATCCTTCGCCGGAAGAAGCGGCGATCACTCAGGAGCTACGTAGGACGGTGCGTAAGCGGCTTGAGCGGCTCACATTCGATCTTACTCCGCTCGAACGGCGGATCCTCCGCGAACGGTTATTGGCCGACAAACCAACCGAGTGCGCCGAACTCGGTAACTACCGGGAAGTGCAAAGGGTACAGGCCAACCTCAAGGAGCGCCTGCGGCAACTTTTCGCCGATCTGCGCCCCAAGCGACGCCCGCGCCCCACCGCGTCGCCCCCACGCCGCCGCGGGTCCAAGCGCGGCCGGCGCCAGCGCAAGTGAAAGAGGGAGGTGGTCGGTTTTTCCGACGACCACCTCCCTCAGCAGTTTCCTCATAACCGCGTAGTAACGGTTATTTTTTTATGTTATAATTAAGGCTATGTCTCTCCTCATCGCTATATCTGGCTACCTCATTCTTGCCGTCGTCGCCATCATGGATAAATTTATTGTCTCGGAAGAAAAGATTAGTCCGGTTAAGTTTGTTTTCTATTCTACCGTTAGCATCTTACCAGTTTTTTTCCTGCTCCCTTTTGGTGTACAGTTTCTTGGCAGTAATTTCGATTACGCCATGAGTCTCGTTTCTGGTTTTACCTTCGCGCTCGCGCTGTGGGCGATGTATATTGGTCTTGAGAAAAGCGAAGTCAGCCACACCGGTCCCTTGGTGGGGGCGGCAGTAGCGTTGTTCGTTCTGGTCTTAGGACAAGTATTCTTGCGCGAGTCTATTTCCCTGCAACAGTATATAGGGGTGCTGGTCCTCGCGCTCGGTTCGCTCCTTATCTCTTTCGAACAAAGTCAAAACCACCGTGGCTGGCACGGCGGAATGTTGTGGGGCGTGGTCGCTGGGTTACTATTTGCCATTTCTCACGTAACTGCCAAATATATCTACGCCCACTACGATTTCTACAGCGGTTTTGTTTGGACTCGTGGGTTCATTGGCGTGTTTGGAGTTGTATTGCTTCTGATTCCAACATATTTTAAAGAAATTTTGAGAAAAAAAAGTATTGTCAGGCGCGCGTGGGACACTGTTGCCAAAAAAAAAGCTTCAGCTGGGCACGTGGCGCTCATTGTCACCGACAAAGTTTTGGGAGTGGTAGCAGTGGTACTTATTCAGTATGCCATTGCCGTGGGCAGTGTCACCTTGGTTAACGCGCTGGCGGGTGTGCAGTACGCGTTTTTGGTCGTGGTAGTTGGGCTTCTGAGCGCTTTTTCGCCGCGGCTCTTCAAAGAAGAGTATCGCCGTGGAGAAATGGCCCAAGAAGCTTTCGCGGTATTCATCATTGGTGTGGGGTTAGCCTTGCTTATTGTATAAATTGCGTATGGTGAAAAAAATTCTGAAATGGGGAGGAATTGGTTTGGGATGGCTCATTGGAATGGCGATTATAACAATGGTTATTTCTAGTTATCTCAGAGTTCCGCTCCCGCCGGTAGTGTATGGGACGAGTTTTGATCCGGGCTATGCCAAGTTTTTAGGATTTGATCCGCAAAAAGTGTTTCAAACAATTGTAGGAGAATGGCAATTTAAGTACGTTCGTCTCCCCGCGCACTGGGAAGCGGTGGAGCCAGAGCTAGGAAAATTCAATTTTGGCGGACTCGATTGGTTCATGGATGAAGCCGGCAAGAACGATGTGAAAGTCATGCTCGCCCTGGGGCAAAAAACTCCGCGCTGGCCCGAGTGCCACTTGCCGGAATGGGCAAGAGAATTGTCCCGCAAAGACTATGAAAATGCTCTGCTCAATTATGAAAAAACAGTCATTGAACGTTACAAAGATCATCCAGCTTTAGAAATTTGGCAACTCGAAAACGAACCATTCCTATCGTTTGGCGATCGTTGCCCCAGCTATAGTAGAAAGTTGTTGCGTCGTGAAATCGCGCAGCTGCGAGCCATTGACCGTGGTCACCAAAATCTTATTTCCGAC
>DATDTU010000060.1:0-4394 GCA_035290705.1 Patescibacteria group bacterium | reverse complement strand
TACAAAATAACGCAGATAAAAAACTTCCAAAAAACCATGGGGGTTTTGGCGCTTGCCTTTTTCCCCGGATTTGCTGTCACCATGGTGGCTTTTTTTGGCGAGCCTGACCGCCCCAATTATACCGTAGCAACTCTCGCCGCCCTTATCACCGTCTCCTTTACCGTCTTCGCCGTTCGCTACGTTGCCAGTAAAAAAATTACCCTCGAAATAAACGACACTGGCATAACGGAATTTGCTAAGGAAAAAATGACGACTATCAGCTGGGCGGACCATGAGCTGTGGCACGACGCGATAGAATATTGGACCGGCCCTATTCCCCTTAACACTTCCATCAACATAAAAGTAACTACCCCAGACGGGCGAGCAATCGAATTCTTTACCGCCAAACCACCCCTTATTTCATCAGCTACCTACAGCAAAAGCGCGCCTGACTATCAATTTTATTTAGCACTGCTCGAATATAGCCGCGACGCGCTTCTGCCGCGACTACGAACACGGCTCCACGCTGGTGAGACGTTGCATTTTGGACCCATCACATTAAACAATGCGGCGATCACTATTGAAAACAACCAATATGCCTTTAACCAAATCAAAGGTCTGCAGGTACACATGGGAAAACTCGAAGTTAAACTACAGGATAAATTCTTTGCCACAAAAATAAAAGTAAAGGAGATTCCAAACTTTGATTGTCTGTACCGTTTATTACAAGAGAAAACAGCTTAGTATGCCCAAAACCATCGCCAAATACAAAGCCAGCCAAAAAATAATCGACGAAGTAAATAAAAATCTGCCGGATTGCAACATGCCGAAATGCTCATCTAATTATATGGCTTTTCTAAACGAAATTCATGTGATTGATGATGGAATCCAAGAAGGCGGGTCGGTCTACTTTGTTTTCCGCTGTCCGGAATGTAGTAAATCAAACCCCAACGATCGCGAAGTCCATGTGGCGCAGCCGGAATGGGAGGAGCTGTTTGAAAAAGAAAAAGATGAGCTGGAAAAAAGTATGGAGAAATGTTACCTTATAGACGACTATGGAACTCGCTGAAATCAATAAACGCGCCGAAGAAATCGCCAAAAAATATAACCCCGAAGGCTTATCGCCTTTTCCGTTTGAACGGATTGAGGAGGATATTGATAACCTCGAAATTTTTCTTATTGAGCTTCAGCCCGGCATCCTGGGCGCCATTAGTTTCGACCCGGAAGAAAATCTCTATAGTGTTATTATCGATAAAGAACGTACCGCCACCAAACAACATTTTATCCTCGCCCATGAACTGGGTCATTATTTTTTGCACCGCGACTATGTGCGGCGCCACGAACTCCTGGTGGACAACGACGATGCGCTCTCCTGGAATAAGCCACTGCCGGACGCGGAACGCCAACAGATGGAAACCGAAACCAATCATTTTGCCGCCGCCCTCCTCATGCCCACCGAACTCGTAGTGAAAGCCTGGAACGCCTTGCACAGCGTAGAGGAATGCGCGCGCATTTTTAACGTTTCTCCCACCGCCATGAGTATTCGTTTGGAAACGCTCGGTCTTTTGACCTAAGTAGTATGAATCCAGAAGCTCACTCCAATCCCCCTGCGCCAACCGCAAATGAAACCCCCACCAACGGAGAGTCTGTTAATATTCGCAAATTACAACGCCTGGCCAAAGACCCTTCTGCCCGACCGGAAAGCTACCAGGCATCGGAGGTAGAAACAACCATCATAGAACAAATCGCCGAACGCCGCAAAGAACTCGAAAATACCGCTTTTGAACAAGACATCAAACTCAAAAAATCCACGCTCGAGCGTCTCTTTATTTTTCTCGGTAGCGAAACCATTGTCATTTTCCTCTTCGCGCTGATGCAAGGCCTGAAGCTCGGAGGTTTTAAACTTGAAGAATGGAGTTTCAAGCTCCTCGTGGCCGCGACTATTACTCAAATTACTACCATGTTACTTGTGGCGGTGAAGCATTTATTTCCGCAGAAAAAATAGAGCCATTTTATTCCTCTACCTTTCTAAAGATTGACTTGGTACCTGAGGAGTGTGATCGAACGCTTACCATCGTCCACTCGCGACCACTTTTCTTTTCCACTTTGAATGCCTCTCCCATCGAAGCACTACAATCAAAAACCAGTATAAGTTCATTGTTGTTTTCAATCCGCCATTCTCCCCTTGTAACTTTGCCATCACGTTCTAACTCGGGATTATCACATCGTTCCTGGGCGTAAGCCGTCTCAGTGGAAGTAGCAACCACCAATGAATCAACGAACCGGCCGTTTGGATAGAAACGAAACCGATCGCCATCAAGCGTCCATTCTCCCGGTATCTCTTCGGGATGAATACCAGTCATGTTTCTAAAATACGAAACCACTAAACCCAACCCCGCGATAAGAGTGAAGATTAACATGACGAAAAAACCTTTCTTCATACATAGTTAGTATAGCACACTAAAGTCGGGCGGCATCACCCTCCATCTTTCCACAAAAAAACAACCTATCTAGGCTGTTTATTTTTTTATTTGAATTTCGGGAGGCGGGCCGAGAACGCGCGCGATGTTTTGCGCACGACTCGACCCGCCTTGGTGGCTCTAGTTGAAGAGCCAGGACGGACATCCCGCCTTGAGGTTCAACTCCCACGGCTGGCACCACGCCACCTTGAGATCCTTCTTTGCGGAAGGCGCGGTGGCACAGGTCGTCGTGAGTAGTGCGGCTCCCAAAAGGAGCCAACGAAAACGCTTCACCGGATTAGCCCTTTCCCGCCTGAGGACCGAGCGGATGCTCGAACCAGCTCAGAGCGGAGAAAAACAATGTTTTTGCATCGCTTTTCTCCATCCTGAACATCTTTATTATACCAAACAACACCACACTATAGCACGGCCTGTTTTCCCTGTCAACGGCTTGACATATTGGCCTAGCTGTGATAAGAAAACCCTGACCAAGCCAGGTGGCTGGTACAACCCCACCCTGAAAAAAGGAGTATCCCATGCGTCTGTGGCTCGTCCCCCTCGCTTCCCTGATGATCGGCTGTTTCCCCGAGTTCAAAACCGGCGTCGGCTATGACCCCACCAAGCTCCCGCCCCACTGCGCAGACGGCGAATTCAGCGAGCAGTTCGACCGGATCGAGACGGACGTGGACTGCGGCGGCAGCTGCGCCGAATGGGGCCAGCGCTGTTCGATGGGGCAGAAGTGCTGGGCCGACACCGACTGTGAGAGTCGGAGGTGCATCATCACCCGCTTCGACTGCTTCGGCCCGGATTGCACCACCGGCTGGTGCAAGCGAGGCACCGACAACGACGGCATCCAGAGCGACGGCGAATCCGATGTCGACTGCGGTGGCCCCGACGTCACCGTATCGCGTTGCCGAGGCGGCAGCAAGTGCACAGCGGCGAGCGACTGCAAGGGCGATACGCCACAGTGCACGGAAGGAAAGTGTGTCGTGGCCGAGTGCGCTCTAACCTGCGGCAAGATCAAATGCGCTCGGTGCGCCGACGGCGGAGCCTGTACCGCGCACGATCAGTGCGAGAGCAATCACTGCGCCCCCGGCGGCAAGTGCGCCCCCCGTTCCTGCACCGACGGCGTGAAAAACGGCGACGAGGGCGATGTCGACTGCGGCGGCTTTGAGAGCCGCTGCCCTCGCTGCGAAGCGGGCCGGGTGTGCCAGGACATTGCCGACTGCAGCACGGATGACCCGAACGACAAACGGACCTGCATAGCTGACCTCGAATACCTCGGCTACTGCGGCCCGTGGCCGCCCAAGCCCGGAGGGTAACACCCCCTCACCCTGCGAACATGGTCGCGGGGGAGGCAAAATTTTGACCACCCCCGCGACTGTTGTGTCTATCATGTTTATAGCTACAACAGTGGGGTGGTCTCAAAATAATCTGTACGTGGAGGCGTATAGTAAAACATCCTGAAATTGTCGGGGTGTTTTTTTGTATCTTGACCAAAACAGCCAAAAACGATACCATACGAGCGTTATTTCTAAAACCACATGTCCATTACCACCATCGACGAACAAATAATTGCCACACTCAAAAAAATCAGCGGCCCCCTGGCTCGCCTCTCATTATTTGTGATCTTCTTTTGGTTTGGAATCCTAAAAGTATTGGGAACAAGCCCAGCGAACCAAATGGTGGAATCGCTACAACAAAAAACCCTTCCTTTCCTCTCCTTCTCTACCTTTATCATCCTCTTCGGCATCTACGAAATGATCATCGGCCTTCTATTTATTATCCCTCGTCTCGAACGCGTAGCGATCGCCATCCTCATTCCCCACATTATCATGACTTCTCTTCCGCTCATCTTTCTCCCCGGTATGACTTGGGAAGGTTTTCTCGTCCCTACCATGGAGGTGCAGTACATCATTAAAAATCTCGTCATCGTCGCCCTCGCCCTCGCGACCG
>DATDTU010000059.1:0-3728 GCA_035290705.1 Patescibacteria group bacterium | reverse complement strand
ATCGACTGGCCCTGAGGGGCCGCCCACTCGGCCGTGTCCTCGACTCTGAGGGACGAGCGCAACACGCTCGGACTCGATGAGAGCTCGTGGCCGAACGGTCAGGCCCTCGAACGGGAACGCAGTGAAGGATCTCTGTCTCGTCGTTTTGGCGAATTGGACAGAGATTCTTCTCCCGACTCAGTCGGGATCAGAATGACAATGGGTGAAACCCTAAATGAGTTCAATACCTACCGTAGTATAACAATAATGCCTCCCTCTGGCAATAACATCATTCCCACTGGCCAGCAATGGGGGGGATAGCCACTTCTCGAAGATAATCGCCGCGGCTGTTCGTTATCCACACCGTCCCTCCCGGAGCTTTATAAAAAATAAACTCATGCCCTTTTTCTCCTGGCTTGGCGCTCACAAGCATCTTCCAGGGAGCATCTTTCGCGCCGCTCTTCCCTACCTCACCGGTTTGAAAACTCTCACTCGCCATTTCCACAATAAGTTTTTTCGTACTACCGCCTTGCCGATACAGCACCGCTACCTCACTAGAATTCTTCCCAAAAAATGGAGCTGCATTAACTGTAGTGACACTATCCACCGCGTTAAAAGAAAAAACGCGCTCCTGAGCGGTAGAGAGATCAACTTCGTGCAAAGTCAATTTTCGTTTCTGTAATTCCGCCCACACCCATTTTCCATTTTGCTCATCCACATCCCACCCTACCAAAGAAGTTTTCTTAGACAAAAGCGTCTTTGTTTTTCCGAATTCAGCTACCTGTACCAGATCGTATGTTTTTTTCTGCGGACTAAACCGTTCTACGATAACATACGGGGGTTGAGGGGCGTTGGCGATAATCCGCACTTTTTGCAAAACCAACCCCTTTTCGAGCGGCACCGGAACTTCCTTAAGGAGCTTTCCGTCTGCCGTAATCGTACGTACGTAGTAAAAAGCGTCACGCTTAATGAGGAGCACAATCCGCCCTACGGTACCCCGACTGCTTACCTCGTAATCAAAACTTATAATTTTTGCGCCCTCCACCTTAGCCACCACCTGCTGTACCCCCTCATCCACGTTAAAACGAGACAGCTGATTATCTTTAAAATAGTAAAACGAACCAAACACCTGCTTCACTGGGGAGGCGGCCGCCTGCGCGACTGCTTTGCCCATGTCGAGGCGACCCTCCCCAATTTTGCCCTCGTAGGTGGTATTTTTTGCGTCTACCGGTTCGCTAAAAGCTAAAACTGTTTCAATAATTTCCAGGGGACTCCAGTTCGGTTGCACCGATTTCACGAGCGCGGCTGTGCCCGCTACCAAAGGAGTCGAAAAAGAAGTACCGTCCCATCCGCCAGCAAAACCACTCCGATACCCCAGCTGCGGCGCGAACGGTTCCAGACTAAAAATACCGGTTCCAGGGGCTACGATATCCACACACTTTCCATAACTCGCGAAATCCGCCAGCCTGTCTTGGGGGGTAACCGAGGAAACACCAATAATCCAATTTTCCTTGTCTCCCTCGTCATAACAAGCGGGAAACACCGGACTGGTATCAAGATCGCCCGCCTCGAAGAGGCCCTTGTTCCCTACCGCCGCAACCAAAACTATTCCGTGCTCATAAGCGCGACGCAAACTCTGTCGTAAAACCGGGTCAGCCACATCACCAACAAAGCTCATGGTAATGACATCAGCACCATTGTCCGTAGCATACTCCACCGCCCGAGCGATGTTGGTAAAAGAACCAGAACCAAAGTTATCCATGGCTCGAAGCGGCATAATGGTCGCCGACCAATTGACGCCGGCGCCCGCTTTACCATTATTCCCTACCGCCCCAACCAAACCCGCTACCACGGTGCCGTGGCGGGCGGCTTCAGTATCAGTATCGCTAGCAAAAATTTCCGGTCGCACATCATTGGTATTTTCCAAAAAATCCCATCCATGAATATCATCAATAAATCCGTTACGGTCGTCATCTCGTCCGTTTTGAGGAATTTCCCGCTCGTTAATCCAAATATTTTCCCGCAAATCCTCATGATCGATATCCGTACCACTATCAATAACCGCTACTATCACCTCTCGCTTCCCCGTCGTTACACTCCAAGCATTTGGCGCGTTAATTTGACTCCACATGACTTGCTGCTGCCAGTAATTTCCATCGTTCGGAACTTGCGCCAGTACCACTAGAGGATACAATCCTCCCAAACCAAACAACGCCACGAGGGCGGTGGGAATTGCCTTTTTTGCTAAAAAATGATAGAATTTTTTCATCTTGCTTCTATACTAATTGAAACTAGTATAACAACAGTCACTCCACTAGGGCAAGCACAACTGTACCCGATCAAAACTATGTACTATCGCTTCAAACAACTCACGCTACTCCTCGGAGACCTCCTCATGCTCTATGCTGGTCTCTATCTCGCCATCATTATTCGATATCTACAATGGCCAGAAGCAGGGGTCGGTGATCTTTTGTATCCAATGACCAGACTCTTTTTGCTGGCAGTCATTATTCTTTTTATTGTTGGTCTCTACGATATCGCGCAACTAAAACGAGTACGCGCCACCGCCCAAAAGGCGGCTCTGTCCGGCGCGGTTTGGTTAAGTCTAGGCGCACTCTACTTTTACCTCGACCCGATTCCGAACGTTACTCCCAAAACGATTCTCCTCCTCACTACCATCACAAGCTTTACCCTCATTACCCTTTGGCGGTATATTTACAAGCGCTTTATTTCTTCCGTCATTGGTCGAACGACCGTGGTCTTCGCTGGTCTCTCGCCCGAAACTGTCGAACTTCTACAACTGCTTTCGAACGAACCACAGCGCGGCTATAGGGTTATCGGCTGTATCATCGCTCCTACCCAAACACTGCCTCCCGAATGTTCGCTCTTCCCCTGCGCTTCAAGCCTCAGTGAACTCATACAACAAAATAATGGCCAGCACCCAGGAATCATCGTCACCGCTCCCTCCCACGCCAATGACACCGTCATGCTCGGCGAACTCTACCAAGCCATCTTTCGGCAAGTCAGCATCGTGAGTCTCGCGGATTTTTACGAACAAGTTCTCAAACGAGTTCCTCCGTTCACTTTTTCCGAAACATGGTTTATTACCAACCTCCAAGAACAACACAAAAAAATCTATGACCGCTTTCGTATTTTGATTGATTACGCGATTGCTCTTCTCATGGCGGTGTTTTTTTTCATCACCTTTCCCCTCATCGCGCTCCTCATCAAATTTTCTTCCCGCGGACCCATCTTTTTCCGTCAAACCCGGGTGGGGCGCTTGGGACAGCTCTTCGTTATCCACAAATATCGCACCATGCGTGCCTTACATGCTGATGGGAGCGCTGAAATCACCGGCCCGCAATTCGCGAGTGTCAATGATCCGCGCGTTACGGGAGTGGGAAGAATTCTGCGTCGAACCCGCCTCGATGAATTACCTCAGTGTATCAATATTCTCCGTGGAGACATGGGCATCGTTGGCCCTCGGCCCGAACGGCCTGAATTTGTCGAAGAAGTTTCCAAAGCCATGCCTTTCTTCACTCTGCGTCATCTTATCAAACCCGGTCTCACCGGCTGGGCCCAAATTCACGAATCATATTACGGCACCCTCGCGGAAAACATCTACAAATTACAGTTCGATCTCTACTACATCAAAAATCGCAGCATACTTCTCGACATCGCCATCCTGCTGCGAACGATCAACATCGTATTGCGGATGATTGGGAGATAACCGGCGAGATCCCCTCTTA
>DATDTU010000058.1:0-11691 GCA_035290705.1 Patescibacteria group bacterium | reverse complement strand
CTGGTTTGACATGGATGACGGCGACGGGGAATACCGAAAAAATTGATAAGGCCAAGAATACTCTGGAGACAGCCGCGATCGGACTTATCATTGTGGTAGCGGCGTACGCGATTGCGAGTTTTGTGTTTACTAAATTGAGTTCGGGGGCGGAGACCGCTGGAATTGGTAGTGGAACGGCGGTATGCGCGGTCGGGAGTACTGAAGGCGAGACTGTTTGCGGGGTAAATCAGGTGTGCGAATGTGGAAAACGTCCCGGTGACAAGTGTGATGTGGTAGGAAAATGCATGGATAAGTGTGCCTATCTTACGGCTAAAGCGCTTCTTAAGAATGGGGTCTGTACCGATGTAAGCAAGAACAGCGGGCATTGTCCGACTGGAAAGGCCAAATGGAATACGTATTGTCCAGCTAACGATGACAACGCAATGGCTTGTTGTGCCGATCAATAAATGTTAACCCGGTACGTTTTTATTTTATTTATATGAGAAAAATTTTTATAGCTAGTATAGCGGTAGGAGTGATGGCCGTATCTTTTCTGTTTGTTTCCAAGACCATGGCTGGTCCGTTTGACGGGCCGAATGGCGCACTTAAAAATTTAGAAGACGCTGCTAAGCCAACTGGTTTGGAATCCGAAATCACGGTGACAGTTTCTACCATAGTAAAAGGTTTTTTGGCATTGGTTGGTACGATATTTCTTTTACTGACTATCTATGCCGGCATTTTATGGATGACCGCGGCAGGGAACGCCGAACAGGTGGAGACAGCACAAAGCATTGTCAAAGCGGCAGTTATCGGACTCCTCATTGTTATGTCGGCGTATGCTATTACGTTCTTTGTGACGAGTAGGCTCGGAGGGGCGGCCGGTGGCGGGAGTGCGACGCCAGGGGTGGATCCAAAGGTTCAATTTACCAAGTGCTCGAGCTTCCCCAACGGACAATGCGTGAAGGGCGCAAATGCGTGTCCCGGTCCGACATTGGTGGTGGAATATAATACCGATTGCTTGCAGCAAGATCAAAGTTTCGTGTGTTGTCGTACTAAGTAACTCGAAGTATGAAACGTTTTCAATATTTTTTTCTTAGCTTTCTCAGTTTTTTTCTGCTCACCGCGCCTCTTTTGGCGGCCGGCCCGGATATTGGGATTGGCAGTGGCGGCATTACCAAAACAATTGGCGACGGCGCGGGGTACAATACCAATGTGGATGACACGGCTCTGTCACAGACCGTCGGGCGAGTCATTAGGGTCGCGCTTTCGCTCGTTGGAACGATTTTTTTGGCGCTTACCGTGTATGCCGGGTTTTTGTGGATGACGGCCTCGGGAAATAGTGAACAGGTGGAGAAGGCCACGGGCATTCTCAAAATGGCAATTATCGGACTCATCATTGTGATGGCGGCGTACAGTATTACGTATTTCGCGCTGCTTTATATTAAATGGTCGGCTGGGCCAATACCGGGACAGGTTGGCGGAGTAGAGTAACTATTTTTAGCGTATGAAAAAGTTTTTGGTATCTTTATTACTGGTTTGCGCGGTGTTGTCCTTGGCTTCAGTCGCGGGGGCGCAGCTGCTTGACCCGGAAATGGATCGCCAGCTGGGCGCCGCGGCCGGTCCGCAGGGAGCCGGACTCGGCGTGCCAATACCACCCACGCTCATCGCGGTTTTGATTATTCGGGTGGTACTCAGTTTCATCGCTATCATCCTCATTTGTCTTAATGTGTACGCGGGGTATTTGTGGATGACCGCGGGGGGGAATAGCGAACAAGTGGAACAGGCCAAAACGACTTTGCGCAATGGTATCATCGGCCTCGTGCTCATTCTCGCGGCGTACTCCATCACGATATTTGCCGCCAACTTGGCGCGGGGATATTATGGGGGTCATAGTGGTGGTTTCTTTCCGTTTTTGTTTTAGTTGAGCGTTTTAGGGACGATTTCTTTATAATGATAACTCGACGCATTTGCAGTTAACTATAAACGCAGATGCCACTCGGGCCGCAGATGACGCTGATGTGGAATTAAATTGTAGGAGGATAAAGTCACGGCTATGAAAGTATGGTTGTGCTACGCACGGGTAGGCGCTGGGCATGAAATGCCGGCGCGGGCAGTGGTAGAAGAATTGCGGGAGCGGTACGGAACGAATGTGCAGGTGGAACTCATTGATATTTTTACCTTCATTCCTCCCTGGGGACGAACACTCCTTGAAGGAGGGTACCAGCTGTTTACCCACCAACTGCCTTGGGTGTATACATCATTATTTTTCTTTGGTTATTCTCGAATACTCACTCGTTTCGAGAATTTTCTTTTTTACCTAGGTAGCCGCCGTCGGTTTCGGGAGCGATTGGCACAAGACCCTCCGGATACTATCTTGTTTTTTCATTTTTTTGTTGATCCGTTTGTGCGGGTGCTTCGGGATTTGCGACTCTCTACCCCAATTACGGTGGTAGTAACGGACCTTTTTACCGTGCATCCATTTTGGTTTTTGCATCCAGAGCTCTCATATATCGTTTTTTCTTCGGCTATCGCGGATGTTGCTCAGAAAGCCGGGGTAGACGCTCGGCAAATTACCATTGTTCCGCCACTGATTCAGAAAAAATTTTTAGTTTCCCTTTCTCAGCTTGAGCAGGAAGCGGCACGCAAAAAATACGGTCTAACTGTAGGGGAGAAGGCGGTGCTTATACTGGGCGGCGGCAACGGTTTGCCGCGCGGGGTACGAATTACTAAAGCCTTGCTTATGAGTCCGGTACGGGCACGATATATCTTTGTGGCGGGGCATAACGAGCGGTTGAGAAAAAAAATGATATGGTTGCAACGCGAATTTCCACAGCAACTTGTGGTCGTTGGGTTTACGGGCGCGCTCCACGAACTCGTGGCTATATCTGATGTAGTGGTGGGGAAAGCAGGAGCCTCGGAAACCATGGAGGTACTTTCGATGCGGAAGCCGTTCCTTATGGTGCATTATATTTGGCGACAGGAGCTCGGGAATATGCAATTTGTGCTCAAGCACGGCGTGGGGCGCTACGAACCAAGAATTCGACGTATCCCTTGGCAAGTACATGAGCTTCTTACTAACACGGAAGAGGTTGCTAGGCTCACCAGGAATCAGACTGCCCTGCAGCCGCAAAGCGGCGCCGCAGAAGTAGCGGAGTATATCGTAGGAAGGAACGGCAAAGCGAATGACGAAGCTTGATTTTTTTCGTAAAATATAGTATAGTCTCGGAACAATCTATATGGTGCCTATAGTGTAATGGTTAGCACGAGAGTTTGTGGAACTCTCAGATTGGGTTCAAATCCCAATAGGCACCCACTATAAAAATATACTTATTTATTTGCTTAATTGTATGAAAACATGCCCTGCCTGCGCGGCCAAGGCGACCAATGAAGCTGCCGCTTGCCCCAAGTGTGCCAGCGACCTCACAGCGGTAGCACTCAATACCTTGGCTCCGTACGGAGTACGTCGGTGGACCTATAATAAATATATTCTTTTAGCGGTTTTGTTTCCGCCCGCGGGGATAGTAGTGGGAATTAATTTTCTTTCAAAGCCGAGCGCGCCAAAAGAAAAATTAGGAGAAAGCATACTCGTGTGGGCGTTGTTTGCGTGTTTCGTGTACTACATCATTTGGAAAGTGAAATATCAGTAGGGCATTCTTCTTTCAGAGAAAATAAAATACACCTACTTTTGGGGTGTATTTTTTCAAGCGACCAGCACAGAACGGTTGATATGTGGTATACTATTGGTGACCCTGCTAGGAATCGAACCTAGATCTAGAGCTTAGAAGGCTCTCGTTCTATCCGTTGAACTACAAGGTCGTCAATTGAGTCGGGGGCTATCGTTTGCGCCTCATCGGCGCATCCGCCGCAGAGGCGGACTATCCATTGTCACCCTCGCGGGTGATCCCCCGCGAGGGGGAAACTACAAGGACAATTCAACTTAAGTGCCCCTATCATAGTTTATTTAATCACAAAAATCAAGCCATTACTTATTATATATGAGGCGCAACGCATTTTTATTTCTTAGTGTGTTTCTTATTCTACTGAGCGGAATTTCGATGGCGCAGGCGCAATATGGGTTGAAGGAAACGGGTGGGAAGATAGGATATGAAGATACTGTTACCGTTGAATCGGTGGTGGCGCGCGTTATCACTGGAGGACTCGCGCTCATTGCGATAGTGTTTTTACTTTTGACTCTGTACGCTGGTCTGCGCTGGATGACCGCGCGCGGAAATGCCGAGTTCGCGGATAAAGCGAAGACTACGCTCGAGGCGGCTATAATCGGACTTGCCATAACGGTGGCTGCTTACGCTATTACCAACCTGGTGTTAAAAAGCCTCGGTAATTAGTGATTACAAATGATAACTCCACGGGGTTGACCCCGTATAAAGCTTTTGGAGGGAACAGGGGGAAATTTTTAAGAATTAGTTTTTCACAAATGAGGAGACAGGGAATCGGGAACTCTACGGGGTTGACATTTTTTTTGTTTTAGGGTATTCTGGGAATACCTAATTCTTCCGCCAAACGGGACCAGACGAGTAAGACACATGCTCGAACTCAGCCTGGTAACATCCACGCATGTATGCTAGACATCAAAAAAAAGCAGGCAATTATAAAGAAATTTCAGACCCATGAGGGAGACACGGGGTCGAGTGAGGTCCAGATCGCGATTCTCACGACTGAGATCGAAGAACTTATCGGACACCTCAAACAGCATCCCAAAGATCATTCTTCTCGTCGCGGGTTGTTGCGCAAAGTAGGGAGCCGCCGGCACCTCATGCGCTATATTAAAAAGGAGAACCCGGTTAGCTACGAAAGTTTGGTTAAAAAATTGAAAATCAAGCAAGCTCGCGTTATCGCTAAACCAGGGGCTACGCCGAGTGTGGGCGATGAAGATATCGTAGAAGAGGAAGTGGAACTATTGGACAAAGAAAATGCCGTTACTCATGAATAAAAAGACAAACCCGCTCAAACACCCCGACCAACGAGTAGGGGTGTTTATTGATGTGCAGAATATGTATTATAGCGCCAAGAATTTATTTGGCGCGAAAGTGAATTTTGGAAATATCGTGCGCGAGGCAACGGCGGGAAGAAAACTTATTCGCGCGATCGCGTACGTGGTGAGTACAGAAAGCAAAGAGGAGCAGCCATTTTTTGACGCGCTGTATAATTTGGGGATTGAGACGCGCGAAAAACCGTTGCAGATTTTTTATGGCGGCGAGAAGAAGGGTGATTGGGACGTGGGGCTCACCGTTGACGCGATTCGGTTATCACCGAGCGTGGACGCGATTGTTATCGTGAGCGGCGACGGCGACTATGTGCCGCTCGTGGAATATCTGCGCAATCAGGGCAAGCAGGTGGAGGTAGCGGCTTTTGGGGGCACCACATCAAGCAAACTTGTCGAGGCCGTTGACGATTTTATGGATTTGAGCCAGGATAGAGCGAAGTTTTTGATTGCCGATCGGCGGTATGTTCCGCGGGGGCTCAAGCCGAAGGTGGCGGGGAAGTAAAAATTTTTAATTTGTCATCTTGAGCGGAGCGAAAGATCCCTGTCGATCGGTTCGCGAATTGGACAGAGATTCTTCCTGCCTGCCGGTAGGCATGGCGCTACGCTCAGAATGACAGTTTGTTTAAACAATTAATAATTTAATGAAGCTGGTGTGGGGACAACCAGACCTTTTTCCGAGGTCTTACGCTCCTACATCATCTTCGCCCCTCGACTTCGCTCGGGGTAAAAAAGAACAACCTATGTCAGTAAAACAATGGTCCCTAGAGTGGGGCGGCCGGACTCTTACTGTTGAGACCGGTAAGTTTGCCAAACAAACAAACGCCTCTTGTACGGTGCGGTTTGGCGACACGGTGCTTTTGGCTACCGTGGTCAAAAGCAAAAATACCCGAGACGGAATTGATTTTTTTCCGCTTATGGTGAATTTTGAAGAGCGCCTCTACGCGGCCGGAAAAATTAAGGGCAGCCGCTTCATTAAACGTGAAGGCCGGCCCAGCGACGACGCGATTCTCTCAGGGCGCCTGGTGGATCGCTCTATTCGTCCGCTCTTTGACGAAAGTATTCGTAATGATATTCAGGTGATTTTAACCGCGCTTTCGTACGACGGAGAAAATGATCCGCAGATTCCGGCGCTTATCGCGGCTTCCATCGTACTGTCCCTTTCTAATATTCCGTGGAAAGGCCCGATTGGTGGGGTGCGCGTCGGCAAGGTGAATGGCGCGTGGAAAGTAAACCCGACCTTCGCGGAACGAGAGACGGGAGAAGGCGACATTATCGTTGCCGGATCCGAAGACAAGGTGGTAATGGTTGAAGGAGCGATTAAAGAAATTCCCGAGACCGAAGTGATGGAAGCGATGCAGCTCGGAGCGAAAACACTGGGACCACTGGTAGATTTTATTAAGAAAATTCAATCCGAGGTTGGCGAGCCAAAGATGGTCGCGGGCGCTGAAGTTTCGGAAAAGGAACAATTAATTCGCGCCTCTGAAGCTGAGGCGAAGGCCTTGGTCGCGGCGCATGTTGATGATTGGATTTTTGATAGCGCTAAAAAAGGACGCGCGGAGCGGATTGTGATGGTGGAGAAGTTTAGCACCGCGATTACTGAAATGATGACCGCCAAAGAAGTTCCGGCTGATGTGCAAAAAATAATTTTAGGACGCGTTAAGATTTATGTGGAGGAGCATATTACGGCCCGTATTATCGCGAAGGAGCAGCGTCTTGATGGGCGTTCACTCACTGATATCCGTGATTTAGACATTGAAGTCGCCTTACTTCCACGCACGCATGGTTCGGGTATGTTTATGCGCGGGGATACACAGGTGCTTTCGATTGTGACCTTGGGCGCGCCTGGAGATGTGCAGACGCTTGATACGATGGAAGAAGAGGGGACGAAACGTTACATGCATCATTATAATGACACACCCGCTACCTATGGCGAGACGGGTCCGTTGCGTGGTCCGGGTAATCGGGCAATCGGTCACGGTGCGTTGGCGGAACGCGCTATTGAACCGGTATTGCCGGACGAAGCGGATTTTCCGTACGCCATTCGGGTGGTTTCGGAAGTGCTCGGTTCGAACGGTTCGAGTTCGATGGCTTCGGCTTGCGGCTCGACCCTGGCTCTCATGGATGCCGGTGTGCCTATTAAGAAACCAGTTGCTGGTATTGCGATGGGTCTTGCAAGTGATGAAAAAGGGAAATGGAAAGTTTTGACTGATTTGCAGGACATTGAGGATGGTCCGGGCGGCATGGATTTTAAAATTACAGGTACGCGAGATGGCGTCACCGCAATCCAGATGGATACCAAGACGAGCGGGTTGACGTGGGAAATTGTGAAGCAGACGTTTGCGCAATCGAAAGATGCTCGCTTGCGAATTCTTGACGCGATGGCGAAAGTGATTGCCGCGCCACGACCGGAACTTTCTCCGTACGCTCCGCGCATTGTGACGATTGTGATTAATCCCGACAAGATTCGTGACGTTATCGGTCCGGGCGGCAAGATGATTAATAAGATTATTGCCGAGACGGGCGTTTCGATTGATATTGAGGATGATGGACGCGTGTTTGTGACTTCAGACGACGCGGCGCAGATGGAAAAGGCGGTACAGTGGATTAAAGATTTGACCCGCGAGGTTATGGCTGGTGAGACATTTGAAGGTACGGTAGTTCGATTAGAAGACTTTGGCGCCTTTGTGAATATTCTTCCCGGTCAGGATGGCTTGGTCCACGTGAGTGAAATTGCGTGGGAGCGGACGAATAAGCCGAGCGATGTGCTCAAGCTGGGGGACAAGGTGAAGGTGATTGTGAAAGAAATCGATAACCTTGGCCGCGTCAACCTCAGCATGAAGGCCTTGCTTCCGAAACCAGAAGGGTACCAGGATCGGCCAGCGTTTGATCGGGGGCCGCGGAATGGTGGGGGTGGGGGACGAGGTGGGTTTAGGAATGGACGATAAAATATTAAACAAATACTAAGCGGATACTAAGCAAATATTTTGTTGTAGAGACGCCCCGATGGGGCGTCTTGTTTTTTTGTGTAATATTTGTTGATGACGAGCGTTATTGGAGATGGAGTATACATACTCATTTAATTTTTAGCCTCATTGTATGAGAATATCTCAATTAGTCGGTGGTTTGGCCCTACTTTTACTCATTGGCGGTGGGTGTGTTGCCAAACCAGAAACAACAGTAGAGGGATTGTCCCCTACCAGGGATGAAAACACACAAGTCCAAATAGTAAATAGCGCTTACAGGCTTGAGAACGAGATCGTTAAGGGTGCTAAAGGCACGGTAACTAGCTTTAAATACAGGCTGGTTTTCCCGAATGGTAAAAGTAATTATGTTTCTTCGACTGTTGAACAGAAATTACGCGCCAACGACCAGGTGGTTGCGAGCTTCGATCTGCCAGTCGACCCCAATGACACTAGTCGTATTTTTATTTCGACATATCAATCTCTCAACGAGGGTGGAACAAAAGTCTTGAACAGGGTATACAGTTTCAACGTTACAACCAACGCGCTCACCGAAATTTTTACGACTGAGACACGAGGGACAGTGCTGCGTACCGTGGCACGAGCAGGTACTAACATTATTATTCTTGAGGATGGGATTGATAATTCCCCTGGGCCATGCGGTTCGATTTGGTCTTCTTATCCAGATCAGTTTGTGTCTCTTGATATGCGTGATGTAGCAGCTGGTTTAAAGAAATTTGTTGTACCAGAGGAAAAAATACAGGCCGACAGAGAGGAAGAAGAGTGGTGTATGAAGCTGTTGGGTCTATAAGACCTCTGCCGTTTAGACGGCAACAAACCTAGCTTTTAGCTAGATTTATTCCGCATGAATGATTTTGGTGATCGGCCGTTTGGATTTACTGGAGAAGAAACCCAGAATGATATTGATGGGTATGTTCCTAAGGAACAATTACAAGTGAAGGGATTTGATGTGTGGGTGTATTATGAGCGAGGGGATACAAAGACAAGGGATGAATTGATGCAGATTGTCGAAACTATACAGGTAAAGTAATAAATATTTTTTTAGAGACGCCCCCTGTTTCGTCGTGCGGACTACGCAGGACAAGCCGGGCGTCTTGTTTTTTTTCTTTTTTTATGGTTAAATAGCCGGCATGCCTTGGTGGCGGAATTGGAATACGCGCCAGTCTTAGGAACTGGTTCCTTCGGGATTGAGGGTTCGAGTCCCTCCCAAGGCACAATCTTGCAACATTTATAAACTCATCCCGTCTACAATAAGGAACGCTGAACGTCCAAAATGGAGGAAGTTGTATCGTGTTGTTCAAATAATTTATTTTTAATATTCAAAAAGGATATGAAGCTAACCACACTTACTCGGCAAGAATTGTATGAGGAAATTATTGACTTGGCTCAGGGGCAAGGAGTGAATAGCCAGGAGACATGGAATGAGTTGGTAGATGAAACGGTGGAGAGCCATCTGGATTTGGGAGAACTAGATGTGGATCAAGATACCGAGGGCTTAAAAGAGGGTCTGTACGCGCAGTATGGAGAATACAAGCATCAAATGGCGGAGGAGGATTTAGGAGGGGTGGAGGATGAAGGAGAACTGAAAGAAGAGAAGGGAGATGTTTTGGGAGAGACACGAGATACTACGCTCGATGAATAGGAGCAGTTTTTGAGTGTTGCTTGAGTTAAGCTTTCCTACTGATTTTGTTGAGGTTATTTATCCACATAGCTCACCTTGACAAGGTTTTTTTATTCTGGTATTATGGCGCATACCAACTAACTCCCTATCCGCCAGCTGGCGGAGGGACCACGTCCATAGAATCAGTGGATAGCAAAGGTGGTCGCTCGAATTGCTAGGCATTAAGATTAGCACCGAGCACGCTTGGACCTCTGGGTAAGATTAACTTAGAACAGTTGAGCAATGTAATCATTATTGCCATGTGTACTAAGACTACAACTACTTACTCGGAATTTCCAAGCGGTTCATAAAAACCTCTCCGCCAGTTGGCGGATGTTAGAGGCCGCTTGAAAGAGCGGTTTTTCTTTTTCACGATTCACGATTCACGTATCATGAAATATAGTTGTATCGTTTTACGTGTATCGTGACTCATGATTACGAGTGTACTTTGACAATTCATCAATAGCGATTAAAATCAAATAGGGTAGGACCCTAACTTGAACCGTTGGTTCGGTTGGGGAAGTCTAAACTAATTGCAATTAATATCGAAAGTAAGCAGAGTAACAAAAAACAGCGAGAGCACATTTGAGTGTTTTCGTTGTGCGCAAATTAAATAAGGGCGCACGGTGGATGCCTAGACACCAAAAGACGAAGAAGGACGTTGCAGGGTGCGATAAGCCTCGGGGAGCTCCCAAGCAAGCTTTGATCCGGGGATTTCCGAATGGGGAAACCCATACCGATTCAATCGGTATATCGTATACTGAATTCATAGGTATACGAAGAAGACCTAGCGAAGTGAAACATCTCAGTAGCTAGAGGAAAAGAAATCGCATGAGATTCCCTTAGTAGTGGCGAGCGAAAAGGGAAGAGCCTAAACCACATAAATGTTTTTTCAGTAACAGGTTGGTCTCACGATTAACTATGAACTGAAATTTAAAGCACAGGGCGTTGTTTATGTGGGGTAGTAAGACATATACGCCGACTTCCTGTACGTCGGGTGATAATATAACTTTCCTAGTAGAATGTTCTGGAAAGAACAACCAAAGAAGGTAATAGTCCTGTACGCGAAAGGAGTTACTAAAATCATAGTATATGTTCTTGAGTAGGGCGGAACTCGTGAAATTCCGTCTGAAGCTGGGCCGACTATGGCCTAAGGCTAAACACTTTTGGTGATCGATAGTGGACAAGTACCACGAGGGAAAGGTGAAAAGCAGCCCGGTGAGGGCGATGAAATAGTATCTGAAACCGTGTGCTTACAAAGAGCAGGAGACCTGCCACATCTCATTGCATTCGATGTGGAAGTAAGAAGTAAAAATGTTCAATGTTCAAGTAATCAATACTTGTACATTTTTCATTTTTACTTTTCTACTTCCGATACATCGAGCGCAGCGAGATGTGGCGGTTGACTGTGTTCCTATTGAAGAATGAGCCTGCGAGTGTGCTGTATGTCGCCGCTTAAACCCTTCTGGGGTGGAGGCAAAGCGAAAGCGAGTCTTAACGGGCGCAAATGGTTGCATGCACATAACCCGAAACCGGGTGAGCTATCCATGACCAGGATGAACCTCTCAGAAATGAGAGGGGAGGTCCGAACTCACGAGCCGTGCAACACTCGGAGATGAGTTGTGGATGGGAGAGAAATTCTAATCGAACTCGGTGATAGCTGGTTCTCCTCGAAATAGTTCTAGGACTAGCCTCGAGAGTTCCTACTGGTGGTAGAGCACTGGATGAGAATTGGGTCCTTCGGGATACCGTTTTCAATCAAACTCCGAATTCCGGTAGCCAAATCTCGGGAGTCAGACTGTGGGGGCTAAGCTCCATAGTCAAAAGGGAAACAGCCCAGATCGCTAGCTAAGGCCCCTAAATCCATGTTAAGTGTAAAAGGTGGTGTTAACTCTTATACAACCAGGAGGTTGGCTTAGAAGCAGCCATCCTTTAAAGAAAGCGTAACAGCTCACTGGTCAAGAGTTTTCGCGCCGAAAATGTACCGGGGCTCAAACATGGTACCGAAGCTGCGAACTATCCGTGCCTCACTAACGTTCGACACGGCAGCAAATTAAGCAGAATAG
>DATDTU010000057.1:0-4882 GCA_035290705.1 Patescibacteria group bacterium | reverse complement strand
TTCTCAACAAACTCCGCGGCACCTTTAACGTCCTCGCCGTAAAAGCTCCTGGCTTTGGCGATCGCCGCAAGGAAATGCTCCAAGACATCGCGGTGCTCACCGGCGGCAAACTCATTACCGAAGAAGTTGGCTTGAAGCTCGAGACCGCCACGCTCGAAGACCTCGGTCGCGCGCATAAAGTGATTGCCGATAAGGAAAATACCACTATCGTCGAAGGCAAGGGAGATAAACCAGCTGTTGCTGAACGAGTGGCCCAGATTAAAAAAATGATTGACCAGTCTGACAGTGATTTTGATCGCGAAAAACTCCAAGAACGTTTAGCCAAGCTCGCTGGTGGCGTTGCCATTATCCGCGTTGGCGCGGCTACCGAAACCGAAATGAAGGAAGTCAAACACCGCATTGAGGATGCTGTGGGTGCAACCAAAGCCGCGGTTGAAGAAGGTGTGGTCCCAGGCGGTGGCGTCGCTCTCTTGCGTGCGGTTAAGGTCTTAGACAGTTTACAGCTTGAACGTGAGGAAGCGGTCGCTATCCCCATTCTCCGCCGCGCGCTCGAGGAACCGCTTCGCCAAATCGCCGGCAATGCCGGAGTTGATGGCGCGGTCGTCGTTGAAGAAGTAAAGAAACAATCCGGCGCGATTGGCTACAACGCCGCGACCGGCGTGTATGAAGATATGATAAAGGCCGGTGTGATTGACCCTGCCAAGGTTACCCGCTCCGCGCTTCAGAATGCGGCTTCTATTGCTGGCATGTTCCTTACCACCGAAGCGATTATCACCGATATTCCAAAGAAAGAAGAACCAATGCCGCCAATGGGTGGAGGCATGGGCGGTGGTATGGGTGGCATGTATTAAAGAAAGGTATGCTTGCCCGCCGAAGCTCACCGCAGTGAGCGGAGGTGGGGGTGGTATGTATTAAATTGAAAGAGGGATTACACAAATGGGCTGCGGCCCCACGAATCTTGCGAATAAAAAAATGTAGAGACGCCCCGTTGGGGCGTCTCTTGCATTCATGTTCATTCGTGGGTTTATTGGTGCTTCGCCCTCTATCCCCGATAGACGTTTACTAGCATCTGCCAAGGACATCGGAGGGCGGTGCTCTGCTCGCCGACGTCAGCCCTACTTTTCCCGAGGTCGTCCAACGTACCACCACCACATGAGCCCCATGAGGCAAATGATCAGCCCCAGACAGACCGCGACGATCCCCCAGTAGTACCACCTGGTAGCGTAGGAATCGTTACACGGGGTTATGTGCCAGAGGCCGAGCATGAGACATCGGCTGCTCCACTTGACGGTAACTGCTCCTCCCACGAGGAACGTGAAACCGATCAAAGCGACTACCAGCGCCACGACTTTTTCCGTTCTCATCTCCTCCTCCTGTATATTGAGCCGCCCTCACCTTAATGTATTACCCAGTAACAAACTAAGGTGATGCGGGGCGGCTCGGAGTGGAGCCTGAGGAGGGAGAAGAGCGAGGAGGGGTGGTCAGATGGGGAGGTAGGGCATGAGGATGAAGAAAGCGATGAAGGTGAGGACAGCGCAGCCGATCCCGAAATAGATCAACAGCTGGCGAGGAATGCGTCCCGCGAGCACCTTCACTGGCTGTTCCGTCTGCTCTTCTCCCCCGTTATAGTGCATATCCAGGTAGAAGAAGAGGGCGGAAAGGAGCAGCAAGGCCCCTGGAATGAGCATCCACGCGAGTGACATTTTTCCCTGCATCTCGGCCTCCAAAGGGGTGGAAATAATATTTTAAGGGAAAAAAGCATTATTGTCAATGGTTAATAGATAAGGTAGAATAGCCGATGCCTATGCTTCAACCCATCCTCGATTTTTTCGTCAATTTTTTTGGCCAGTTTCCTCCCGAGCTGGCTGTCTTGCTTATTTCCATGACGCCGCTTTTGGAACAACGGGTCGCGCTCCCGCTCGCGATTATCGTCTACCAAATGCCGGTCATTAAGGCTTTCGCGCTTACCTTTGTGGGCAACATCATCCCGGTTTTGCTTGTCCTCTACCAGGCCGACCGTTTCCATGCGTGGGTACAACGCAACGCTCATACCTTTTGGGGACAGAGGTGGCTGCGAAAATTAAACAAGGCGCAAAAGAGTTTCGCTAAGTACGAAAAATACGGTCTTATGGGGCTGACCTTGTTTGTTATCGCGCCCATCCCTGGAAGCGGAATATTTACCGGCGCTATGCTCGCGTTCCTGATGGGGATTCCTTTCCGTCGTTCATGGCCCTATATCACTTTGGCGGTAGCCGGCTCGGCAGTGGTCACCCTTCTCATTTCCGTCGGCGTTGATAAAATTATTTACTAGTATGTCTCTCGAACGGCTCGAAGCTTTGCGAACAAAAATTATTGAAACGGAGCGACTCTTGAAAGTTGATGAACTGAAAAATAAAATGGAGCTACTTGCCGAGGAAATGAACCGGCCAGATTTTTGGTCGCACCAGGAAAACGCGCAGACGATTTCTCAGGACTATCAGGATATTAAGACTGAGGTAGAGAAATGGAGTGAGATTGAGCGACAAGTAAACGAGTTAGTCGAATTGTGTAGGGGCGTAGTGCCTACGCCCTCGTCGTCAACGTCCGACGACCACGCAATGCTCACCGAAATTGAAAAACAGACCACTGAACTCGAAAAACAATTCGAGCAATACGAATTTTATCTTCTGCTGAACGGCCCCTACGACAAAAATAACGCCATCGTTGCGATCCACGCGGGGAGCGGGGGAACCGAAGCGCAGGATTGGGCAGAAATGTTACTCCGGATGATTTTTCGTTTTTGCGAGAAGCAAGGGTGGAAGACGCGGCTCCTCGACGAATCGCGCGGGGCTGAAGCCGGATACAAATCCGTGATGTTTGAAGTAACGGGGCGTTATGCGTATGGGTATTTAAAATCCGAACATGGCGTCCATCGCCTCGTGCGCATCTCCCCCTTCGACGCCGAAAAAATGCGCCATACTTCATTCGCGTCAGTTGAGGTTATTCCAGAGATTGAAGAAGCTGCTACTATTGAGATCAAACCAGAGGATCTGCGCATTGATACGTTTATGAGTGGCGGCAAGGGCGGGCAGAGCGTCAATACCACCTATTCGGCAGTTCGTATCGTGCATATCCCCACCGGTATTACCGTGCAATGCCAAAATGAACGCTCCCAAACCCAGAATAAAGAAATGGCAATGCGGATTTTAAAATCACGGCTCTTAAAGCTCGAAGAAGAAAAGAAAGCCAAAGAGCGCGCCGAACTCAGGGGAGAATGGAAATCAGCCGAATGGGGGAATCAGATTCGTTCGTATGTGTTGCATCCTTATCACATGGTGAATGATCATCGGACGGAGTATAAGGCAACGGATCCGGAGAGTGTGCTGGAGGGGAATTTGCTGCCGCTGAGTGAGGCGTATTTGAGATGGATAAAGGAGTAGAATATGACAAAAGCAGAAAAAAATTATTTTTTCAAAACTAAATGGGTGAAGATGGGTCAATGGGCAGTTTCCCCAGCTGATACTGAAACGTGGCATAGCGAGCATACGTCGCGTTATTTTAAAAAATTTCTCGGGATTCACAAAGGATCTCTTGCTATCCAGACTTTCAACGACGGCGGAGAGCATATCTATTTTCCGGCGGCATATTTTCAAAAACTGTATGGCCATATACGTAATCTTACCAGCCGTGATTTTAGAGGTCTGCAAAAAAAGCTGCTGCCTTTCTATCGGCTTAAAGCCAAAGCCCATCGGGAAGTACCCAAATTAGTCGCTCGAGATTATAAAAAATTAACGACCGGCCAACTTATAAAACTATATCGCGCCAATCGCGATTGGGCGCACAAAATAACGGTGTATGACCAGTTCGGCTGGATCGGCGAGGACTATTGGAGTGAGCCAATGGAAAAAATTCTTATCAAAAAATTTGGTTTAATCAAAAATTCAGCGGAATATCATCGAGTGCTTTTTGTTTTGGTAAAGCCAAGAGAAATATCAACGACACTGGAGGAAAAACGAGCGGTTATCAAAGCGGCACTCGCCATTAAAGCCGGGCGAGCCTCGCTCTCGGCGACCAGCACACAGCTCGCCAAGCGTTACGGTTGGCTGCCGGTGGCTGCCTTTGGTACGCCGTGGGAGGCCGTGCATTACTGGGAGGAATTAACTGAACTGTTGCGTCGGCCGGTGGCCAAATTAAAAAAAGAATATCAAGCGCTTCGCGATTATACTATAGTACGCGATCGGGATATTAAGCTCGCGGTAAAAAAATACCATATTACTCCGCGTGATTTGCAGATTTTTACCGATTTTAGTTTAGCCTTGGATGGGCGTAACGAGGCTGAATATTTAGTGAGTCTGGCTGGGTTTTACTTATTGCCGGTGTATAAAGAAATCGCGCGACGTCTTTTTTTGTCGGTTAATCAACTACGTAATTTATACGAAGACGAAATCGTGGCGGCGCTCCGTGGTAAAATTGATCCATTGGATTGTTTGTGGAGGAAAGGAAAAATAATTGGTTGGGGATTTAACAAAGCCATGACGAAGCGTATCAACTTTACCAGTCTTGAGGCCGCCGAGCTGTTCATCTACCTGAATAAAACAGCCAAAAATGTGCAAGGGAACGTGGCAGGAAAAGGTGTGTGCGCGAGCCCCGGCATAGCGCGGGGAATAGCTAAAATTGTCCATTCGCCGCATGAGAACAATAAGGTCAAATCGGGTGACATAATGATTGCGCATGTTACTATGGTTGATTACTTGCCGGCGATGAAAAAAGCCGCCGCGATTGTTACCGAAGTTGGTGGTCTCACTTGCCACGCCGCGGTGGTGTCGCGCGAGTTTGGAATTCCGTGTGTGGTAGCGTTGAAAGACGCGACAAGAAATTTTAAAGATGGGGAGCGGGTAGAAGT
>DATDTU010000056.1:0-10098 GCA_035290705.1 Patescibacteria group bacterium | reverse complement strand
TCCCCCAGTAAAAGTTGTCGCGGAAAAATTAGGGCTATCGGTAGTACAGCCGGAATCTCTAAAAAACTTTTCCCCCGCTTCTCTGCCCCAGGCGGATATTTTTGTCGTATTCGCCTACGGACTACTCATCCCCAAAGCAATACTCCATCTCCCCTCTCACGGAACAATCAACATTCATCCCTCCCTACTCCCCAAATATCGCGGCCCCACGCCAGTACAATCGGCCATAATCAACGGGGAGACCGAAACCGGTGTGAGTATCATGCTTCTCGACGAACAAATGGATCATGGCCCAATTTTGGAACAAATTAAAGTTGCCATTGACCCCGAAGACACCACCGAAACACTGACTCATAAACTCATTGCCCAAGCTACTCCTCTTTTGCTGACCACTACCTCCGCTTGGATTGAAAAAAAGATTGCGCCGCGTCCACAGAATCACGCCGAAGCAACCTATTGTAAAATGTTAACCCGCGAAGATGGCAAAGTTGACTGGAACAAATCTGCTAATGAAATTTATAATTTGTACCGTGGCCTGACGCCATGGCCAGGAATTTGGACGACGTGGGAAGGAAAACGATTGAAGCTTCTAAAAATCAAGAAAATCCCGCCGCAGCGGGATCCCGCTCACGGCGGGACAAAAAATCAAAAAAACAATGTAACAATTGAGCAATTGAGCAATGCTGCCGGGGCTATTACAGCGTTTGAAAATAGAATATTTGTTGTTGCGAGTAACGGACTAATCGAAGTGACCGAGCTCCAACTCGAAGGAAAAAAACCAATGGACGCAAAAACATTTTTGACTGGATACCATAATTTTGCGGGGTCAAAATTGGAATAATATGTTTTCCAAAAAATATATTGGAATATTTTTAATTGTATATACTCTCCTCCGAGTATTTTCTTATTTTTTCTCCCCCGAAACACCTCTACACGCCGCCAACCCCGTCAACACAGTCGTCAGCGGCATCATGTTATTGGTTATTGGTTATTGGTTATTGGCACGCAATCCGTTAGGTTGGTATGCAATTGCGCTAGAAATTATTTTAGGTGGAGCAGGCGGATATTTGGCGGCTGGACCATTGTCCTTACGAACTTGTTTGCTGCTTATATCTATCCTCATTTACTTTGGGCAAAAGTTACGCGATCACAAATTGAAAGAGCTTTTCCAACAAAATAAAACCGTAGTATACCTATTCAGCGCGTTATTCTTGGCAGTAGGCATTTCAGCTATTCACGGATTCCTCGCCGGACACAACAAAAACTTCATTTTTCCCGACACTATTCCTTACTTATTCCTGCTATACTATTTTCCTCTAAAAGAATTAATCACCGCAAAATCTTCAAATCTTCAAATCTTCAAATCTTCACTCCTCGCCGCCATCCTCGGCAACTTCCTCCTCATCATCTTTACCTTCATCGGCTATTCCTCCGAACTATTTGTCCTCCAAGACTCCTACTATCACTGGTACCGCGACGTTGCCATCGGTAAAATTACTGAACTGCCTTTTCACTTTTACCGTCTCGTCATCAACGAACACTTGCTTCTAGTTCCTATAATTTTATGGCTGCTCTCATGCGTCATTGCGAGGAGGAGTGAGGAACGAACGACGACGTCGCAATCCCCTAGTTCCACCAAAAAACCATGGGATTACTACGTCGCTCCGCTCCTCGTAATGACGCTTTTAATAATCCTCTCCATCAACCTCACCCGCATCTACATGCTCGCCCTCGCGTTCGGTTACTTATTTTTATTTAGCAAACAACACTGGAAGCGTTGGTTCGTCTATGGAGTTGTCAGTTGTCTGTTGTTTGTTGTTTCGTTCACTTCAATCCACTTGGTTGCCAGTCGTGGCCAAAGTCTTGGTTGGGAACTATTTGGACTCCGGCTACAAAGTATTGTTCAACCTTCCATTGAAGAGAGCGCCTTTAGCCGCAAACTACTTTTGCCAAAAATTGTAGACAAAATTAAACAACAACCCATCCTCGGCACTGGTCTTGGCGACACCGTAACCGTCTACAGCCCTGTTTTCAAAAAAGAAGTTACCACCCCCCACTTCGACTGGGGCTACCTTGAAATTCTTGCTGAGATGGGAATTTTTGGACTCCTCGCATGGCTCTTTCTTATTACCTCTATTCTTTCCAGGCTGCGGATAAATAAACCTCCTTCGCCCGCCGAAGCCCCTTACGGGTGGGCGAAGGCGGGGCTGGCCGCCCTCCTCGTCATCAACCTCACCTCCCCTGCCCTGTTTCATGTTTTGGGAATTATCTGGTTAACCTATCTTTTAGCCAGTCTGTCTCAATCATCGCAAAATCTGTCTGAATCTGTCTCACAATCTGTTTAAATTTGTGTTATGAAATACTGGCACATCTTCAAAATGAGCGTCACCCGAATCCTCACCTACCGGATCGATTTTGTCATGGGCCGATTACAAAATATCGCTATTCTCCTCCTCATCTACTTCATCTGGTCTGCCGCGAGCCGTGACGGTGGCCGATTTGCTTGGCTCACCGCGAACGAACTCATAACCTATGTATTTGTTATCCATCTTCTTCGCGTTGCCGTCATTGGCCAGCTCTCCGCCCGCATCGCCGAGGAAATTAACGACGGAACGTTCTCGATGTTTTTGCTCAAGCCGATCAAACACTTTTTATTTTGTTATATTCGTGAGTTAGGCGAACGCTCAATACTCTTCGTAAGTGCCGCAGTGGAAATTACCGTGGTCGCATGGTTGTCACCTCATTCCATAGTCTTCCCGACATACAGCCTTACCTGGATTCCCATTGTCTTCTTCCTCATCACGGCACATATTTTGAGTTTTCTCATGAGCTATGCGTTAAACTTATTGGCGTTTTGGTCGCATGAAGCAATTGGACCGCGTTTTCTGTTCCAATGGGTAATGGAATTTGCGTCCGGCGCATATTTTCCACTCTTCATTGCCGGTGGAACTATAGAAACAATCCTGCTTTTTCTGCCTTTTGCGTATCTCATCTATGTGCCAGTAATGATTTTTTTGGAACAAGCTGATTGGAGCGCTCCACTTGTTCTTATGATAGTGAGTTTTTGGCTATCCCTAGTAAGCGTCGTTACGTATCTCATGTGGCACCGCGGATTACGCCGTTATAGCGGACAAGGAATTTGACCGGTTAAAACAGCGTCACGGCGAGGAGGCGAGGCACGAGCCGACGTCGCCATCCCCTTGTTTATAGAGCAACCCGATTCTAAAATTCCATGGGATTACTACGTCATCGGTCGTACCTCCCTCCTCCTCGTAATGACGCATTAAAAATACCTATGCACAAATACCTCCGCATCTGGAAACAACTCACCTCGAACGCCTTCTCCTCCTATACCTCCAACCGCATCAACTCGGCCTCATTTATGTTGGCAAAACTCTTGCGATTTGCCGCGCTGTGGTTCATGATTATAAGTATCTTCAAATTCACTGACTCTTTTGTTGGATACAGTAAATATGAAATTCTCCTCTTTTACGTCACCTTTAACTTTATTGATGTGATCACCCAAGCTTTCTTTCGTGGCATCTACATGTTCTCCCGCGATATTAATCGCGGCTCATTCGATGCTATCTTGGCTCGCCCTGTCAATCCTCTCTTTTATTCCTTAACACGGCTCACCGACGTGCTCGATATGTTGCTTTTAGTTCCCATAACAACGCTATTAGTGTACGTGGCAGTCTCTCTTCCTGGCTCCCTTACCTTCCTATCAATCGTACTCTACATTCTATTCTTAATTGCCGGACTCCTTATCGCAGTTGGTATCCATATCCTCACCGCCGCCCTCTCCATTTGGACCGTAGAAAACGAAAACATCATCTGGTTCTATCGCCGCGCCGCGCTCATTGGTTCGTTCCCCCCGGAAACACTATCAAGCTTTTGGCGATTCTTTTTTATGTACATCCTTCCTATTCTTCTCATTGTCACCATGCCTTCCAAAGCGCTTCTTAGAACCCTAACAATTCCCCAAGGACTACTTATGATTCTGTTGACTGTTATATTCTTTGGCGGTTCTCTACTGTTGTGGAAGGTGAGTTTACGTCATTATTCAAGCGCATCAAGTTAAACTATGGGAAAACACACAGCCATTATTAGCAACGTCTGGCAACGTGCCCTCGGGTACCGTTTTACCATGTACACCTATCGCATTGGCGAATTAGGCGAGACACTCCTCCTCGTGGTAATGTGGACAGCGTTATTCGCAGATCGTTCAATAATCAACGGATATACTCTAAAGGAAATGATTACATACGTGCTGGTAGGTAATCTTATCGGCTTTATCACCCGGAACTTTCTGTCTGAACTCATCGCCCAAGAAATTAAAAACGGTACGCTTTCAATTTTCTTAGTAAAACCGATCAGTTATTTTCGTTACGTCCTGACTCGTGAAGTTGGCCGCGTCACCCTCCCCTTTCTTATGTCATTAGTCTCTCAACTCGCGATAATGCTATTTTTTATTGATCGACTGCTTTTTAATAAAAACCTTCTGACTCTGGGGATGATGAGCATCATCATCGTACTGGCTTTTGTCATAGAGCTGTTACTCGGCTATCTCGTTGGTCTCATCGCGTTTTGGACTGACGAAGTCGATGGTTTGTACACAACCATCAGTCGCCTCAAAAAATTCTTTTCCGGCGGCTATTTTCCATTGGCGATTCTGCCCACCTCTTACCTCACCATAAGCTACGCTCTGCCCTTTGCCTACTCCCTATTTGTTCCAACCCAGCTGTACCTTGGAAAAATTTCGCTCATTACCGCCTGGAAAGGCATAGGTGTACAGTGTCTTTGGATTGTGGTACTGTATGCTATAATTATGCTGGTCTGGCGCCGAGGAATTAGGAAATACGAAGGCGTGGGAATCTAATACTTAATAACTAATAACCAATACACTAATAACTTTTATGCCCACCATCGAAGTCAAAAATCTCAGCAAGACTTACGAGTACTACAAAAAACAACCCGGCCTCTGGAACTCAGTAAAAAGCCTTTTCCATCGCGAAAAACTCTACACCCAAGCAGTAAAGGAGATGAAATTCACTATTAACGAAGGCGAGCTCGTGGGTTTCCTTGGGCCAAATGGCGCGGGAAAAACGACGACACTCAAAATGCTCTCGGGAATAATCTATCCTTCAAGCGGAGAGGCAAAGGTGCTCGGGTTTACGCCTTGGAAACGCCAAGCGGCATTCCAAAAACAGTTCGCGCTCGTCATGGGTCAAAAAAACCAACTCTGGTGGGATTTACCCGCCATGGAAAGTTTTATCCTCAACAAAGAAATTTACGAGGTCCCGGATAAACAGTTTAAACAAAACCTTGATGAGCTACTCACCCTCCTCGAAATCAAGGACATTGTCGACATCCCCGTCCGCAAACTTTCACTCGGCCAACGCATGAAATGCGAACTCGCCGCCGCGCTTCTTCACTCTCCTAAAGTACTGTTCCTTGACGAACCAACGATTGGACTCGATGTAGTTTCGCAGAAAAACATTCGTGAATTTTTAAAGAAATACAACAGAGAAAAAAAAATTACCATCATCCTCACTTCCCATTACATGGAAGATGTAGAGGCGCTCTGCGAACGGGTAATCATCATTAATCACGGATCATTAATCTATGATGGCGGATTAAGCAAATTAATGGATCAATACATCGATCAAAAAATACTCGAAATCACTTTTACTGAGGATGTATCACGCGCCCAGTTGGAAAAATTCGGAGTAATCAAAGAATATGCTCCCCAACGAGTTGTACTGGAGGTCCCAAAAGAACAAACAAAAAATTCAGCTGTCAGAATTCTCTCTGACTTACCGGTAGACGATGTGCTTATCAACGAAGTGCCGATTGACGATGTAATTAGAAAAATCTTCACGGCGACAAAATAACATAATAAAAATAACTGGCTGGCAGCCAGTTATTTTTAAACTAAACGATGTTTCCTTAAAACAATTTCCTTTGCCCGTTCGTACTCTTTTGTTGCTCTGCCCCTCCACGGTAACCGATACCAAAACCTCGGTAACCAAGAGCTCATACCTTTCCTTCCATGAACAATTTTTGTGTACAAGACCTCTGACACAAAAACCCCACTCTTTCCTTGCTCAAGTAAGGTCAACCATAGGTCCCAATCCTGAAAACGTTTGAGTGATTCGTCGAATGGACCACTCGCATCGCCTCTAAAAAGAGGGGTAGGGATGTATTGTAAAGCGTTGCCCAACACCTCCCCCGCCCCCCCTTCTAGGAGGGAACTCAATACATTCCGACGAACGAGGGACGTCGTATCGATATAATTATAACTCTTCAAATCCTCCCCATTAAACTCCTGACTCTTCATTTTTTTCCACCCAAACTTAAACCGGCAATACGCGTACGCCGCCGTCTTGTCGCCTTCTAACGCCCTCAGTAACTTCTCCAACATCTCCGGCCTTGCCAGCGTATCCGCATCCCAAAAAATAATATATTCGCCCGTCGCTTCCTTAAACCCTCTATTGCGCGCGGCCGCCGCGCCCATATTTTCTTGACGAATAACGGTAGGACTAAAATTAAACTGTAATTTATTTAGTACCTCTGAAAGACTATCAGTACTGCCGTCATCAACAATAATCACTTCAATAGGTCGATAGGTTTGCCCCTCAATAGATCTCAAACATCGCTCCAAGGTATGAGCGTGATTATAAACTGGAATCACAATACTAATTAGTAATTTTTGACTTTCAATCATAATTTCTTACCTACTATGGAGGATACACGATACACGTATTACGATACACAATAATTGTATCGTAATACGTGTATCGTGTATCATGTTATATATCGTGTTACAATTTTTCAAATTGCTTGCTCCATTTAAACTCCTTCTCCACCCGCTCCCGCCCCTTCCTTCCCATCTCTCTGGCGTATTCTGGATTCTTGAGTAACTGTACAATCGTCTCCACCACCGCCTTACCCTGCTGTACATCCACCACAATCCCACTCACCATATGTTCCACCGCCTCCTCTACCCCCCCAACTCTCCCCGCAACCACTGGAACACCCGAAGCGGCTGCTTCCAAAAACACTGTCCCCCACCCCTCTTCGGCTGTTTCGTCCGGATGTGTTAAGAGTACAAAAGTATCAGCAATTTGGTAATACTTGGGTAATTCCGCCAAGGGAACCAAACCTAAAAACCGTACAACGTTTTGCAAACCTTGTTTTTGCAATTGATCAATAACCATTTGTTTCTTCGGCCCATCTCCAATAATAATCCAAACCAAATTCGGGATTTCCTTGAGTATGTTTGGTAATAATCGAATAATATGGGGATACCCCTTACCTTCCACCATTCGCGCGACAGTCAAAATCACCTTTTTTCCTTCGAGCGCAAGTTGCGATCGCAAATGTTGTTTTTCTTCTTCAGTAATCGAAGTAGTCAAAAAGAAATCTGCCGGGCAGGGATAGTTTACTCGCACATTCGCTAAATCTTCCACCCGTTCGAGTAATTTCTTCTTTAAAAAAGTACTGTTCACCACTACCAGCTCGGCAGTACGCACTACCCGTCTAAATTTCTTAAATTTAGAACGGTCCTGGATAGCAAGCTGAAAGTCAGTTCCATGTAAAAATATCGTATAAGGAACCTTACTTAGTTTCCGCAGAAGATACCCAATATACCCTACCGGCAAAACATTATGAATATGTATCCGCTCAATCTTCTCTTTCTTCACAATCCGCCGAACTTGAAAAAACATCCCAAGCCACCGCGGCCAGATAAATAACCAGTAAGGATCACGGCGGTATACTTTCCAATTATTTTGCGCGTCAAATTCCTTATCGCCTTTCATAACCGGCGCGTACACAACCACTTCCTCCGGTGGAATATGCGCCGTAAAATTCGCTACATACGAAGCGATACCGCCAATCTGCGGTGGATATTCCAGAGTAATGATAAGCGTTTTCATACCTCGGTAGTGTTAGTCTCCTTTACAAATATTTTATTCTTAAATTCATACAACAATTCTTTTGTCATCCCCCCAAACAAAAATAGCAGCACAGCATAGACACCAATGCCTATCGGAATCGCAATCATAAAATGCATGTAATGTGTTGTAAAGTAAACTACCAACGACATCAAAACTGCCGGGAAAAAAGCACGGACTGCGATCAAAAAATTATTTCGATGGTTGAGCCGCACGAATCGGCTACTAAAATAATAACCTCCCACAAAAAGAATAGTATTGCCAACTAGTGTCGCGATCGCCGCGCCTTGGATATCGATCTGTGGCAATAAAAACCAATTGAGAATTAAATTAGCTACCAGTGCTGCTCCCATAACCATCATTTGGTGCTTTTGATGATTAGTGGCATTCAAAAGCGCTCCCGTAAGAAAACTAAAATACCCAAAAATAAGAGATATGAGTAAGATGTGCAAAACCGTAACCGACGGTGCGTAACTCGCGCCGTAAATGGTGGTTATGGCGGGTCGTGCAACGGCAAAAAGTCCTCCTGCAAGCGGAAAAACAATGATCGCAAGATATCGCCATGCTTTTCCAAAAAGTTCACTAATTTTGCTCGTATCCCCTATGCTCAAGGCGCTCATCACCGGGTAAACACTTGCCGATAACGCGATGGGAATAAACTGAAAAGCAAACGTAATTTTATATGGCACGCTCCACCAACCCAAATGCTCCTGCGTCAGCATCTTCGACATGAGTATAGAGTCAGCCGAACTATAGAGGCGGCTAAGAATCCCCGCGAACGCGAACGGAATAGCCAGGGTAAGAAAGGTTTTACCGATGGAACGATCAAAAGCAAATCGATACCGAAATTGGTAAACACGACGAACGAAAAAACTTACGTACATTAAGTTAATAAAACTTGGAATGGTATAGGCAAGAATTAACCAGTACAGAGGCAGCCCTCGCAAAAGCGCTAATGTCCCAATAATCAAAGTCAAAGTTTGTACTCCCACCACGCCAATCGCTTCATAAATTAAATTCTTCCGTGCCCGAAAAATGCTATAAAAAGTAGTCTGCATGGTATCAAACAGCATCGTAATGCCAGACAAATAAATAAGCAATTTTGTTTCGGGGGAATAATGAAGCAGATTGCTAAAAAGTAATACCAGCAGATAGCTTAAACCCCCAAAGAGCAACTTTGTCCAAAAAACGGTATTAACATATTTCTCGGTATTTTCCGGGTACTTCGCAGTTTCGCGCGTTAAAACCGGCCCCAACCCAAAATCGGCCACCACCGTAAAAATGGTAGTAAAAGTTATAGCAAAAAAGTACTGCCCCGTATTTTCTACCCCCACTACTCTCGCGATAACAGTGAAATAAATAAAAGACACTGCCTTTTGCAGTATCGATGCGGCGGTGAGAAATGAGGTATTTTGCGCTACTGAGTAGGAGGACATAGCGAGTGTATTGTAGTGGAAAAGGGACAAAAAGGCAATAAAACCAATACTTATGTATCCGCCACATACAACATATTGACAAAAGCCACTCTCTGTGATACACTATAATGTTTTTGTAGTACTGAAAGCTCTTTAAATACGGTATAATTTCTAGCGAAGCACAAAGTATCTTTAGATAAGATTCTGCGTGCTTCGCTGGACAGATGTGTAAATAAATTGCACCTGCAAAATCCGTTCCAAACCCTCGAGAAGGAGAGCTGCAATGGCCAAGGACAAGAGCGAACTGGTGGTCAGGAATCAGATGTTTTACCTGCTCCTGTTCATCGGAGCGATCTTCTACGGCCTGGGCGTTGGCCTGGAGCACTACCTGCTGCCGGCCGGTACCCGCTGGCACTTCGTGGGGGCGGTGCTGCAGCGTGGCGGAATCGCGATCGTCGCAATATTCGTGACGTTCGCGTTCTCGAACTGGATCGGGAGCTTCTTCACGTTCCACATCGACACCGCCTGGATGGGCCGCTGCGTCGTGGCATCCGCCTTCATCTGCGTCAGCGACGTGTTCGCGATCGCGGTGACGGGGTACGGTCACCCCTGGATGAACCCGCTGCTCGCGATCGGCGCCTTCGGTATCGCGCTCGGACTCATCGTGGCACCATTCCTCAAGGGCGCCATCGACGATCCGCCGATGTCCGTCGAAGAGCAGCAGC
>DATDTU010000055.1:0-4291 GCA_035290705.1 Patescibacteria group bacterium | reverse complement strand
GCGAGCGGCGCTCCGGCGACGCTGTTGATAGTACCAATATCTACCTCCTGTTTTTTGCCCTGCGCGTCTACTGCTACAGCTTTGGTAAACCGCGCTGTCACGGCGTGTTGACCCTCCGCCGGCTCCCAAAACACCCTAATTTGTTTAGCACTCTCTTTGGTGAGTCCCTGTACCGCCACCGTATCAATAACTTGCCCGTTGTCATAAAAAGCTACTGCCCCATCGAGCGAGTGATAGTCATTGTTGATGATAACGGTATACACACGAATCGTTTCACCCGGGCTAAACTCAGTACGCGAAAACCAAAGGCCAGTGGAGGGAACGAAGCCGACGTTGGCGGCCCATATAGCGCTAGGTACTAAGCAGTAAGCACTAAGCAATACAGTGACAATCAATTTTTTAACGTTAAACATAACATCTACCAACTGAAAGAAAAATCTATATCCCTGGCACAGCCAATAAAATTGACCAGTATCATTAAAAACAACCCCATTAAAAACCACGAGTAGTATTTTGAATATTTAGGAGCGAAAAAAATAGCAAAAAAGAAGTATGAGTAAAAAATTATTAAATTGACCAAAATAATTCCATAACCATCTATTGGGCTACTAGACGGATTCAATAAAAGGAGATAGCCTGAAGGAAAACCGACCGCAACCAAAACAAGGTGAATCGCTAGTGCAAGAATATTTTTATTTAAGCCAGGGGTACGAAAATAACCAATTACTACGAGAATGGCAAGAAATAAAAAATATAAGCTGACCAAAAACCACCGTTTTTTTAATAAAATTTCTAGCTTTTGACTCATACAACTATCCGCTTAGGGTGTCTTATCCTTCGCTTATTTCTATTTACTTATACAAATGGTTTAACCAACTCCACCAACTCCTCATACCTCCCCGCAATCATCACCCCCACCTCACCCAGCGCCTTCTCCTTCTCCGCCGCCCCCTGCCCCCGCGCCACAATCGCGCCCGCGTGGCCGATGTTCATTCCTTCCGGCAAAATATTCGCGAATTTCCCACCAATGTAAATCGCGAGCGGCTTGGTAAATTCTTTATTCTTAATCAAATCGACAATTTCAAACTCATAACTGCCGCCATGCTCGCCAAAAATTACCACCGCTTTGGTCTGTTCATCCGTTTCAAACATCCTAAGCAAATCAACGTACGTCGTTCCCATGAGCAAATCTCCTCCCACATGCACCGCGGCGCTCTGCCCCAAGCCGCCCTTACGAATTTGCCATGAGAGTTCGTTCGTCATCCCGCCAGAACGAGAAATGACGCCGACTGCACACGGCTGAAATACTTCGTTCACCAAGGGTCCGCCAACAACGCCCACCCGACCAACGCCCGGCACAATAAACCCCAATGAACTTGGCCCAATAATTCGAATATTTTTCTCTTTTGCCGCCGCCAAACAATACGCCGTGTCTTTAATCGGAATACGTTCAACAATCGTATTAATGAGCGGAATATTATTCTCAATCGCTTCCAAAATCGCGGCCTTAGCGGCAAAGGGTGGCACATAGATCGCCGCGACAACATTTGTTAGTTTGTCATTCTGAGGCAGAGCCGAAGAATCTAAGCGTGATGAACTAGATCCTTCGCTTTCGCTCAGGATGACAGAGAGTGCTTCCTTCACCGTATTAAACACCGGCTTCCCCTCTACCTCTTGCCCACCCTTTTTTGGCGTCACTCCGCACACCACGTCGGTATGATAATCCAGCATCGCTCGAGCGGCTTTTGACCCTTCTTTGCCGGTGATACCTTGAACAAGAACTTTGGTATTTTTATCTAAAAGAATTGACATACAGATTTTTATTGATTGAGAACAGCATCAATATCCGCCGGCCGAAATTGATCCGACTTCAAAACCTTTCCATCCTCGCGAAAAATTGGTTTGCCGTCTTTGTCGAGCTTGCTCATATTACTGCGATGAACCTCGTCAAAAATAGCTTCAAACTTGTTTCCCAAGCCATACGCGTGCACTGTCCCCAAAACCACATACAGAAGATCGGCTAGTTCTTTTCCGATGTGCGCTAAATCCGCCTCCCCCATCGCCTCTTCTACTTCCTTTAGTTCCTCTCGCATGAGTTTGATACGCAACTCCCGAGCCTCAAAGGGAATAGCAACATTTGGCAAGTACTGAATATATGATCCAAAAGCCTCTTGAAATTCTTGCAACGCGTCGAGTTGTTTTTTCATACAGTTAGATGGTGGTTACCGAGGGTGCCTTAACCATGTGAGCCAGCACCTTCGCTGTCTCACTCATACTTGTCTCCTTTCCAAATAGTTGCATCTGCAGATCGTTTCGTTCGCCACATTCACGCATAAATTTCATCCCTTCCTCTTCAAAAGGACCAGCGCGCCGTACCACAATCGGATACTTCGGCTTGATCTCATCGAGTGCATCAACAATACCGTGGAATGTCTCGCCAATATTCGTAAAATTTGCTACTCCACCAGCAATCCACAAACCCTTTAACCCCGGCTTCGACAAAACAATCTTAGCCAGCTGATACACTTTTTCTCGTGGTGGATTACCAGAATACTCAGTATAATTAGCCGGCTTGAGGCCGGTCTTAATCAAGGCGTCCATATTGGCAATACTTGCTCCACCGCCAGAGAAAAGAATCGCGATATCTCCATCCATTTCCATATACTTCCCTGCCGTGCCCCGATAATAATTCTCGCCTTCATCAATTTTGGTAACCGCCATTTCCCTTTCCGTTGGCAGTCTCCCGAGCATCGTTCGCGGCTCCAAATTTTTCCATTCTTCATGGCGATAGAATGCGTCATCATCCAGCGCCACCTTCGCGTCCGCCGCGACCCAGCGACCGTCCGCTGTTTTGACGAGGGGATTGATTTCAACAACGCGAGCGTCCTCGGCGAGGAAACAGGACCAGAGCGCTTGAACCAACGACGATACCCCTCTCTCTGTCTCTCCCCTAATGTAGGGGAGAGAACCACCAACCGTTACAATTCCCTCCCCCTTCATTAGGGGGAGGACGGAGGAGAGGGTATTCGCGTCACGCACATCCAATCCCACCTTTTCAATCTTCTCTTCAGAAACATCCTCAATATCCATCCCCCCCTGCGCGCTATAAACCACCATCGGCTGTTTTTTGTTCGTATCATACGTAATCGACAAATAATGCTCCTCCGCGATATCCAACTTTTCCTCAATCAAAACCGCTGCCACATACTGGCCGACCTCGCTCCCTCTCCTCTCTAAGGAGAGGTTAGGTGAGGTTGCCGTCCTCTGCGGCGCCGAGGCAATCGCCAAATTCGCACTAAACAACTCTTCACACGCCCGTACCACCTCGTCCTCGCTCGAGCAAAACTTAATCCCATTATTCTTCCCCCGTTTTCCAGAGAGCACTTGCGCCTTTACAACAAAATCTTTTAATCCTAAACCTTTTCCGCTAGAAGCGGATCCGCCTATGGCGGAAATCTTTAATCGTACATCATCCCCACGCCGAACCACTACGCCCTTTGGCGTAGCAATTCCGTGCTTGGCGAATAGTTGTTTCCCTTCGAATTCGTAGAGGTTCATATTAAAAGCTATCAATGCTATACCAAAAATATAACCTAAGCAATTCTATCAAAGCAGCAATTGCTAAGGCTACATAAATAAGTCTTTTTCGACGAATTAGCTGTGGATCGTTTAAATTTTTTTTATAAAAATAAGTAACTAGCCCAAAGAATCCTAAAATTGCATAAATGATAGCGAGAAATAAAATTATACGCATATATGTAACATGTACATAGACATCTTACGTATTAAACTACTAAATCCATCCTAAACTCCATTCCCCAATTCTTAAACCCCATTTTCTCATACCACGCCTGCGTCTCTGGCTTCGTGTGTCGGGTCGTAAAAATGAGCTTGTAACATCCTTGTTGTTTCGCTTCCTCAATCGATTCCTCCACCAGCTTCTTCCCAAACCCTTTTTTGCGATACGCCTCCTCCACAAACACATCCTCCAAAAACCCAAACGGCTCCGTATGCAAATCATTCTGCATCACATACAACCGCGCTCGACCCACTTCCTTGCCGTCTTCTTCAATAGTTATTCTGACACAAAATGAATCTTTTTTAATTTCTTTTTTTATTTCCATAAAATTAGATGTTACCTAATTACGTATCACGTTGTATCGTTTTACGTGTCTCGTGTATCGTGTCAACCAACACCTTCCCCAACTTCGTCGGCGACAAACTCCCCTCCGCCGTTTCATAATCTACCCCAACCACGTTTCTCCCAGCTGGTATGTTCTCTAAATCTTTT
>DATDTU010000054.1:0-14114 GCA_035290705.1 Patescibacteria group bacterium | reverse complement strand
GGAGGAATCGGTTCAGAGGAGGAACTTCCGCCCATCGAGAGCTACAAAGGTCCGAGCCCCATGCGCCTCAATCACTACGACGGCGGAACGGCTGTTTCCACGGCATTTTCCGTGGGGCTGCTTCCCCCAGGCACAGCGGCTGAGCTGCATACCACCCTGCAGCTCCACACCTCGTTCAAAGTGACGCCAGCGGGACAGCTCAATCTCGCTCTCGTGATCACATCGTGTCCTCTCGAGAATGAAGAACCGCTCTGCGGAGTGAACTACGACCAGGACACCGTCGACGTCAGCGCGGCCTGGTCCGCCCCGACGCTCTAGCCTCCCGCTCCACCTCGCGACCAACGCTGCCGGCAGCGACCTCAAGCTGACCCTTAACCACGACCCAAGAATTCCGTCGTCGCTGACGATACAGCGACACTCTGGGCCAGACAACATCTCCCTCCTCGGCCCAACTCCATAGTATAGATTGCCTACTGTGGAGTGCCAAGGAAGGCAGAATAAAACATCCCGACTTAGTCGAGATGTTTTTATTTTTCCCACTATTCAAGACCAAAAATATCTGCTAAACTATGGTAAAATATAATACTAATTATACGAATATATGCTAATGCTGCTAATGCCAGTTGCTGATTCGTATCATTCGCCTGCCTGCCGGTAGGCAGGTATACATTAGCATTATTGGTATTATACTCATTATGCGTCGTCCCAACCTCGACCAAGTAGAAATCGTTGAACCACCCATCGGCGAACTAACCAAAAAGAAACACGGCTTCTTGCGCACCTGCCTCACCAGCTGTGGCTGCGTAGTTTTTTTAATCATCGCTCTCATCGTAGGGTTACGTCTCTTCATCGGCCCTGGCCCCCAAGAACTCAAAACTCCTCCCGAAAATTTCCCCTCGAACATTCCCGTATACGACAAAGACAACATCGAACGCGTCACCTACATTTCCGCGCGTTACAAAACTCGCGGCGTGCAAATTGCGTCCCTCTTCCCCAAAATTATTCTTTCTCCCCTTCTTCTCTCCGACCAGAAACAAATACCAGAAACAAATCAGGGATTAAATAAAAAAATTAATTCCGCCAAAGAAGTATGGAGCCTTGCCACCACCCCTGTCACCGATAATCGCGATACCATCCAAATCGAATGGAGAAACTTAGACACCGAACCGAGTTTCATTGCTTCCTACTATCGCACGGAACTACGCAAACAAAACTTTACTATCACCGAAGAAAAAACTAGCGCTCGCGAACGAGAACTTTCGTTCTCCGATAGCAACGGCGTAAGCGGTACCCTCTATGTCCACGGCGATGAAAGTGTAAAACCCACTACTGATTACGCGCTGCTGACTGTTGATTTGCCGAGCCATTAAGAAGCAATACCTCACTCCCCTGCGTATAATTTCTAATTCACCTAAATACTGAAAACGATACACGATACACGTAGTACGATACAATCGACATGTGTATCGTTTTATGTGTATCGTGTCTCGTATGGTTAGATAGTGGGTGCTTAAGAATTTAACTCAACCCACCCGCACCCTGTCCCGACGGGAACTCAGTTTCGCACATCACAATATGTTCCAAAAACTCATCAACGGCCCATCCAAAACCGTCACCGGCGCCGCGCTCGTCATTGCTGGAGCGGGGCTACTTAGCCGTCTCATGGGTCTCGTTCGTGATCGCATCTTTGCCCATTATTTTGGCGCTGGCCCCATCATGGACGCCTACTACGCTTCATTTAAAATTCCTGATCTCATTTATAACCTCCTCATCATCGGCGCGCTCACGGCTGGCTTCATCCCTACCTTTACCAAACTTTTTTACAAGAGCGACGACAAATCCCCTGCCTGGAAATTAGCCAACAACATCATTAATATCGCCGGGGTCACCTTAATCCTTCTTGGGGCTATTGGCGCCTTCTGCACCCCTCTACTCGCCAAGGTCATCGCCCCCGGATTTTCCGAATCCAACCAAGCGTTAGTTATTTCTTTCACTCGCATAATGTTCCTGTCCCCGATATTCCTTGGGGTCTCCATGGTAATGGGAGGAATTTTGCAATCACTCCGGCACTTCACGCTCTACGCCTTTGCCCCTGTCTTTTATAATCTAGGAATTATCATTGGCGCCATTTTTCTCGTCCCACTAATTGGAATTACTGGCTTGGCCTGGGGAGTGGCGCTCGGCGCGCTATTCCACGCCGGTGTGCAACTGTACGGCGCACGCCAAGTCGGTTACCGCTGGAAATGGTACTTCAATATACGCGATCCAGAGACTCGGCTCATTGGGAAACTCATGATCCCTCGTACCCTCGGAGTCGCCATGACGCAAGTCAACGCCATCATTATCACCATGATCGCCTCCCTCCTCCCTGCCGGAAGCGTCGCTGTCTACAATTACTCGAATAATCTACAGGGTCTCCCCATTGGAGTAATTGGTATTTCTTTCGCGCTGGCTATGTTCCCAGTGCTCGCAGAGAACGCCGCCGCCAAAAATACCGAGGAATTTATCAAAAACCTTTCCGCCACCACCCGCCAAATTCTTTTTCTCATTATTCCTGTTTCCATAGTCCTACTCCTTACACGCGGGCAGATTGTCCGTGTGGTGCTCGGCACCGGAGAATTTGGCTGGGCGGCCACGCGGCACACCGCGGACGCGCTCGCTTTTTTCGCTCTTGGCCTTTTCGCGCAAGCGCTGATCCCCCTCTACGTTCGTGCCTTCTACGCCTTTGAAAATACCAAAACTCCCTTTGTATTGGGAGTTATTGCCGAACTTATAAGTATTATTGCCGCACTTCTTCTCATGAAGCCACTTGGCGTGGCCGGTCTCGCCTTGGCCGCCTCCATCGGCGCCGTAGTGTACCTCGGGTTACTGCTTCTATCATTACGCCAACTACTCAAAAGGCTCGATGCGGAACGTATCCTACGCTCGTTGTATCGCGTTATCTTTGCTGGAATTATCATGGGCATAGTCATTCAATATCTCGAATATCCACTCGCCGAAATCGTCAATATGACTCGCTTCTGGGGCATCTTGCTCCACGGCTTTGTCTCTGCTACAATGGGACTTCTCGTGTACGGGTTCATTTGCCGAATCCTCCGAGTAGAGGAAATACTCCATCTCCATGCTAGTTTGAAAAAGAGATGGCTCCGTTTCTGGAATGTCCCGGCCGGAATTGATGAGGCAGAAGGACTATAACACAGCTGTCGCTGATGTAAGTCTGTGTTTATAAATAGGAAAGCCGGCGCCCCCCCCTGCGGCACCGGCTTCGATGACAACCCTCCTAGCTAATGGCTTGCGCTCTTGAGCGGTACATAGTTCATGAGGACCCAGAGCGCCACCACCACCACAACAGCGATGACCCATCCGCCATATCTCTGCCACATGCGGTATCCTCCTTAGAACAGGATCGGCCCGCGGCGCTGGTGCCGGAGCCATAGCCAGAGGGCCACGAGCAGAGCCACTATCCCGGCCGCAACGGATATGGAAATTTGGTGCATGTCTTCACCTCCTTCAGTAGGCGAGCGGGTCGCCGTTGTCCGTGAACCAGACGAATATCGCGAGCGCCACACTGAGCCAGAGCGTGAGCGCGATGTTGACCGCCTCGGCCAGCTTGTTGAGCGTTTCCATGATACGGTTCCTCCTCGGTTGTACTATATACTAGCAAGCAGTTTTAAAAAAGCAAGTGTTTAAAAAGGATACTATATCAAACGCTTAAGCTCAACAATTCTTACAAAACCATGAATTCTTCAATTAGAAATTTCTGCATCATTGCCCACATCGACCATGGCAAGTCAACTTTAGCCGACCGTTTTTTGGAATTAACCGGAACCGTCTCGAAACGCGACATGAAAAGCCAGCTTTTGGATAGTATGGATTTGGAGCGGGAACGAGGGATTACGATTAAGCTGACGCCGGTGCGTATGATGTACGAACATGTAGCACATAACACATATCATATACCAGAAAATATCCACGACACATTGATATGTGATACGGGGTACATGTTACGTCACCAAAAATACATCCTCAACCTCATCGACACCCCCGGCCACGTCGACTTCAACTACGAAGTCTCCCGCTCCCTCGCCGCTGTGGAAGGCGCCATCCTTCTCGTCGACGCCACCCAAGGCGTCCAAGCGCAAACCATCGGCAACCTCTATCTCGCTCTCGAACAAAATCTAACGATCATTCCGGTGGTGAACAAAATCGACATGCCCATCGCGAACGTGGAGAAAACCAAAGAAGAAATTATCAACCTTACCGGCTGTAAAGCAGAAGACATTATTTTAGCCTCCGGTAAAACTGGCCAAGGAGTCGAAGAAATTTTAAAGGCAGTCATCGAACGCATTCCTCCGCCGCGAAATCACTCAGAGAAAGAGCCGCGCGCGCTCATTTTTGATTCCCAATTCAATGAATACAAAGGCGTGGTGACTTCGGTGCGCGTGGTGGATGGTGAGCTAAAGAGGGGAGATAAAATCTACCTCATGTTCACCCACGCCGAGGCGGAAGTTTTGGAACTCGGCTACTATACTCCCAAATTTCACCCGGCTGAAAAATTACAAAATGGAGAAATCGGCTACGTGGTTACCGGTCTCAAAGAAGTCCGTGACTGCCGCGTTGGTGACACCATCACCACCTTCCACAAGGAATCGGGACGAGCCGCAAAAGAAGCGCTCCCCGGTTACAAAGAAGTAAAACCAATGGTTTTTGCTGGCATCTTCCCAAGAGAAGGTGACGCCTACCAAGAACTGCGCGACGCGATTGATAAATTAAAACTCAGTGACTCAGCTCTTATCTACGAACCAGAACAATCTCAAGCGCTCGGGTTTGGTTTTCGCTGTGGCTTCCTCGGCATGCTACACCTTGATATTTTTCAAGAACGATTAAAACGCGAGCACGGCTTAGAAATTATTATTACCGTTCCAAGCGTTGCCTATAAAATTAACAAAACAAATGGCGAAGAAACCATCATCCATAGCCCGCAAGAAATGCCCGACGCCGGCCATATTATTACCGTAGAAGAACCCTGGATGACGCTCGACGTTATCACCCCCAAAGACTATGTTGGAAATGTCATGGGGCTCGTTTCGGAACGCAAAGGCCGTTACCTTACTACCGAGTATTTAAGCACTGGTTCCGATCAGCGCGCTCTCCTCCACTACGAAATCCCCCTTGCCTCGCTCATCACCGACTTTTATGATAAACTAAAAACCGTTACCTCCGGCTATGCCTCCATGAACTATGAGCTCAAAGGTTACGAGCCTACCGAAGTAGTAAAACTTGATATTTTAGTGGCCGAAGAACCCGTTGAAGCGCTTACGACGCTCGTCTGGAAAGACGCCGCCTATCAAGTAGGCAAAAAAATCGTCGAATCGCTCAAAGAATCATTGCCCAAACAGCAGTTTGAACTCAAAATTCAAGCCGCCATCGGTGGCAAAGTCATTGCCGCTGAACGCCTTTCCGCCTTGCGCAAAGACGTACTCGCCAAAATGAGCGGCGGCGACGTGACGCGCAAAATGAAGCTCCTCAAAAAACAAAAGAAGGGTAAGGCAAAGATGAAAGAACATGGGAAGGTAGATATTCCGAGTGAGGCTTACTTGGCTGTTTTGAAACGGTAAAAACGGATCCTCACGGATGGTTACAGATACATACAGATCACAGATCCGTGATCCGTTTACTATCCGTAACCATCCGTATAAATCTGTTTTCAAAATATGAAACCAAAAACAAAAAAATCACTCGGCATTCTCATTGCCATCATCGGCATTCTTACGATGCTCTTTAGCACCCTGCTCCCCGCTTTCTTTTAAAAACCTCTATGACTAAAAAGTGGATAATTCAAGAACTCCCGCCCCAATCATTCTTTGAGGAGCACCCCGAACTTCCTCGTCTTCTCGTCCAGCTTCTCTGGAATCGCGGATTAAAAACCCAACAGCAAATTGACGAATTTTTAAATCCCGATTATTCGCTGAATATCCATGATCCCTTCTTGTTTAATGACATGGAAAAGGCAGTACAGATGATTTTTGATTGCATCAAAGAAAACAAAAAAATTACTGTCCACGGCGATTACGACGCCGATGGCGTGGACGCCGCGGTCATTATTATTTCCACCCTCAAAAAACTCGGAGCCAAAAACGTTGACGTCTTCATCCCCCACCGCGAAATTGATGGCTACGGGTTGAACGACCGGACCGTACGCTATCTTAAGGACAACGGCACGCATCTTATTATCACCTGTGATTGCGGAATCAGTAATGTAGGAGAAATAAAACTGGCGCGAGAACTAGGCATGCAGGTGATTATCACCGACCACCACGCCATGCCGCCAAAACTTCCGGAAGCTGACGCAATTCTCCATCCGCTGGTGCCGGGAGAAAAATATCCCGATAGAACGTTGTCTGGCGGCGGGGTGGCGTTTAAATTGATACAGGCATTGTTACGACAACATCGCTCCAACGTAGGGGCGAAAGGCCTTTTGCCCCTACCCGGCGGTGAAACCCATGAGGCTTTTGAAAAATGGCTCCTCGACTGCGCGGCAATTTCAACCGTCGCCGATATGGTCCCGCTCGTTGGAGAATCACGAACAATCGTCCGCTATGGTCTTACGGTCCTCAACAAAACGCGTAACCTCGGTCTCAAACATCTGCTTATTAAAGCCGGACTTATGGACGAAGACGGCAAAGCCAAACGCCTTTTCACTACGCAAACCATCAGTTTTCAAATTGCCCCGCGCATCAACGCCGCCGGCAGAATGGATCACGCGAACGTTGCCTTCGCGCTCCTTATGGCTGAAACGGAGGAAGAGGCCGAGAAACTCGCGGAACAACTCAACCAAAATAATGTCGACCGGCAAAAACTCACCGACAAGTTAGTCACGGAAGCGCGAAAACAAATCGCCGAAACCAAACAAGAAAAAAATCCTATTATCTTTGTGCTGGGCGAAGGATGGAGCACCGGAATTCTCGGTCTCATCGCGAGCCGCATCAAAGAAGAATTTTATAAGCCGGCTTTCGTGATGGGATTCAATAAAGAAAAAAAAGAAATTACCGGATCAGGCCGAAGCATTGTTGGCTTCAATATGATTGAAACCATGAAAACTGCCCCCCATCTCTTCCACAAATTCTGCGGCCACCCGCAAGCCTGTGGTTTTTCGCTCGCTACGACTGAACTGCTCGAAGAATTCAAAAAAACCATGCTCGAAAAAGCCACCGTGGCCACGAAAGATATTGACCTCACCCCCCAAATCAAAATCGATAGCGAGGTTGACCTTGATGAAGTAAATTGGAAATTGTATGATCTCCTCCAAAAATTCGAGCCATTCGGTGTCGCGAACGAGGAACCAGTGTACGCCGCGACCGGCGTTACGGTAATGGGCATCGAACCAGTCGGAGCCGACGGCAAACACCTCCGCCTCATGGTAAAACACAAATCCCACGTGGTCCGCAAAACCATTGCCTTTGGTTTTGGCGACACCGCCCGCCACCCCGCCGACTGGAAAATAAACTTAAAACCAGGTGACATGATTGACCTGGCTTTCAACGTCAGCGTCAACGAGTGGAATGGAAATAGAGAGTTACAGCTGCAGGTGGTGGACATGAAAAAATCCTCTTAGTAGGTATTGATTGCAATCAATACCTACGCCACCTAGGAATGGTTTGATTAGCAAAAGACACCCCAATGGGGCGTCTCTACGCGAGGTCAACCTAAAATTATTTTTTCAACTCCTTCTCCAATTCCTTCCATTTCTTCTTCAACTTCTTCACGAGCATATCCTTCATATCCGCCGCCAATTCCTTCTTCGCCCCGTACTCCTCTACCGCTCGCTCCACCAGCGCGTCATACATCTCACGCGTTGGTCCTTCTAGCTTTTTCAAATTCTCCTTAAGCTCGTTGTAGAGCGGATCCAAATTCGCCATGAGTTTGGCGCGCATCTCTTTTCCTTTTGGAGTAGCATTGAGCCACATGAGCCCTGCTCCAACCAAACTACCCAAGAGAAGCCCTTTTTTAAATCTACCCATATAGTTGAAAGTTAGAGGTTAGCTGTACAGTGTACGACGACAAAAAGTAAACCAACTTACACACCGCATCCAGCGGCAAGAGCTGCGCCACCCGTAGCGCTAACAGTAGTACCGAATCCCGGATCAAACGAAGCGGTGCTCAGCGGCTGGTTACATTCCTCTGGTGGATTTTCAAACCCGGCGCAAATCGCTTGTTTGACGGCTTCCGGAGTCCTACTAACCTCCGCCTGAACACCGTTGATAACAAAGGTTGGAGAGCCTTGAACGCCGTACTGGGTGTTAAGCGCATCATGGATAGGATACACTGGATACCGACCAGATAACCACGTGCTTTGGTCATTAAATTTATCCATGATGGCGTACTGTTTATTGGTCTTCGTTACACAGCTATCCATTTTTGTCTTGCTCACTCCCGCTGAAGCTTGGCACGACGCAGTATCTCCGCTAGCCGTAAAACACTTCATATAGTCCACAAACTTGTTATTCTGTTCGCTCTGAATACAATACTGGCGAGTATTTTCTTCCACTTCCTTCAAATCATGCATGGCGTAAGAAACAAATTTGATATCCATATCCGCTTTTTTTCCGAGAAGTTCCATAACTGGCAAATACGCTTTTTCCATCTGCAGTCCAAATGGACAATAAGACATCACAAACAGCTCAGCTTTTGTTTTTTTTGCTTTAGGAACTTGGGGAGGCGGAAGCGTTGGCTGAGTATCCGTAGCTGGTGGAGCGGTATACGTCGGCGTAGCCGCCACTTTGCTACTGCCATTCGCGAGCTCTAATGTCCCATTCCAAACCAGACCGAGCGTAACCAAAAAACCCACGGTGCATAAGGAGAGCACCCCGCCTACAATGCCCACGGTAAGGGCGCTTTTCGGGTCCAAATTAGCAAAAAAACTTCTCTTTTCTTCCATAGTAAATAAATTTAGAAATTAGTTAGTTAATTCATTATAAAGCATTGTATATTTTACCGCAAGTCGTTCCCGGTTGGTTAATTCTAACCCGTTGGGATCATACGTCAAGTCTGTGCCAAAAAAATCTTTTGTTTCCTCATCAGCTTCAATCAATTTCTCTGGGTTAAACACCACCCCGCGTCCGAATTTCCGATACAGTTCGTCAATCGAATCACACGTTACTATGTCCGCCGCCTTAAAAAGACGAGGAAGGTAATAAATAGTATACCATCGAACCAGGAAACCAAACAGGTCGCTCGCCCCTACCGGCTGATAGTAACTGACGAGGAACGGGACACCCGGGTTAGCTTTCTTCCACTCGATAATTTTGCCCGCTCCACCAAACAAAGGAGCGTGCGCGTGCACGACATCATACGAAGCAAGCGTCCCTACTACTTCGCCAAAACTAACTTGACCCGAGTAGGTGCGAGACGAACCGCTACTCACCTGTACTTCTATTTCCGTTTGCTCCTGCTTGGTCTTACTCTGCGCTCCGTACTGTAAAGTAAACACATCATTTTCTACTCCAATAGCGTCGAGATTCTCCACGAGCTGAAACGCCTCCGCCCGTATCGCGTCAAAATAATTAAATGCTGAAGGAATAATATGAATAACTCGCATACATGTATGTACGGACCCTCATCTCTTTCTTCTCCCGGGGGGAGAGGGCAGGGTGAGGGCTGGCTCACTTTTCCGCTACCACATGAACATTCGGCGATGGTAGCCAGCTAAATAAAAGGGATTCTAGATAAACCAGCGTATTAATCTTTGCTTTGAAGAGCCGAACGAGCCAATTTTGATTCATAGCGCCAAAATAAGTTTCATTATTCATTTGCGCTATCCCCTGTCTTTTCGCGGCAAAGTCCATGAGGTAAAAAGCAATCACGCCCACAATCTGACCATTAAAATGTTCGCTATAACGACTTTTCTCGATGCGCAAATCGTGAGCGGCAAACAACCGTTGCAACTGTTTTCGAGAAAAATAGTTTATATGTCCAGCGTATTGCCGGGTCAAATCTCGCTTGAGACCAATCGCATCAAGTAAATGCCATAGCGACGTCCAATCTCCCTCGCACGGCACAAACGCGTACACAATGGCGCCTGGCTTCAAAACTCTTTTTACTTCGTCAAGAATCATACCCGGGTCAAGTACATGTTCCAAAACATCAAAAATGAGCACCGCGTCGAGAGAATTATCCGGGTAGGGCAACCTATTTTCTTGGCTCAACGAGTAACCTACGCCATCGCCGGTTTGCTTGGCGAGTTCAATCGCCGCCCGACTAATGTCACACCCCAAGCAATCGAGTTCTGGTCGCAGCTTTTTCACCCCCCGTATGAACTGTCCCGCCCCGCACCCGAGCTCCAGTACTTTTTGCCCTGGCTCGAGACTTTGTATGGCCTGCAAAGCTTGCCGCAACCGAAACGCCGTGGGGTGATCCCACGCTAGGCTTGCCTCTCCTTTTCCCCAGACGGATTGTTCGTAATCAAACGTCATAATCGTCCATTAACCAGACCCAACTTCATTATACACTTGCTCAAGTTTAGCCATATGATCCTCCCACCTATAGCGCGCCTCCACTTTCTTTCTCGCTCGTTCTCCCATCTTCACTCGATCATCTTTTGATAACGCCACCGCTTGTCGCATACCGGTAACCAGCGCCTCAACCGACCCTTTCTCAAACACCCAGCCGTCACTCCCCGCCTCAATACGCGTCCACACTCCAGGCAAGTCACTCACGATCACCGGGCATCCGCTTGCCATCGCCTCGAGCGCCACCAAAGAAAATGACTCTGCTCGGTCGGCCGGCACCACCAGCGCCTGCGCCGCTGAATAATACTCAGCCAGCTTCCTCGGATCATCACAGTAACCTTGAAAATAAACCTGAGACTCAAGTCCCAACTTTTTTACTTGCGCTTGATATTCTGGCAACGCGTACCCTCCCCCCACTACTATCACCACAACTTCTTTGTCATTCAATTGTTTCAGAGCCTCCAGCAACAAATCAAATCGCTTGAACGGAACCAAATTACCCACGAATAAAAATATCTTTTTATGTTCAACTGCCGTCAACCCTAACCTATTCCAATCCACCGGACGCGGTTCAAAGACCTTAGTATCAACTCCGTTGTAAATCTCTCTAACTTTATCCTGCTTAATGATTCGATAAAAACGACTATGCGCAAAATGCTCTTTATCCACGACTATCACCCGCTCCGCTCGTCTAAACAGTGCAAGTGGAGTAAGAGCATCATACACCGCCTGTAACTTCTGCTTCCACCAACCAACCGGCGCGGCATCCATGTGGTACGTAATAATACATTTTTTCTTGTACAAATATTTCGCCATGAGCACCCATTCGCTTCCGCCATAAAACGGGTAATGCAGGTGAACAATATCGAAATTTTTTAATTGTCTAAGTAGTTGCGGAACCAATCCCCCATCTCCCCACCGCAACCACGGCTTCATCCGAACCACCCGAAACGGCAACTTTGAATCATCATAAAAGGTTTGCGGGTACGCCAAAGTAAATACCGTTACTTCGTGGCCCTTTTTAACAAGCCTGAGACTCTCCTCCTTTGCCACCGTCCCCATCCCTCCTACATGTGGCGGAAACGTACCAACAACGTGAGCAATTTTCATAAATTATGTACGAAATGCGAAAGCTGCGAAAAGTGCGAAAAAACAATTGGCATTGGTATTATTAGCATACATTCGTATAATTAGTATTATACTTTCGCATGTTTCGCAGCTTTCGCATTTCGCACATCTTAACTACCTTTTGTTTTATCCTCGGCCTCTAACAATGCAATCTTCCTCGTCAAAACCGTAATCTCCTTACTCTGCTTCTCCGCCTTCACCATCAACCGAAAAACCATAAAAAACAATAATGCTAAAGCCACATACACGACCAGATCTGCTCCTCGCCCGACCCCCAGAAGTTCGGCGAAATATGAGGTCAGAGGCACGGGAAAAAGCACAATCACAGCGGCCACCACCCAAAAACACAACCAAAAAATCAACATCTGCCGCGGCACGTCTCCTGCCTGAAAGCGACGTACCACTTTATAGATGGCAAAAAGAAAAAAGGCAATGAGTAAAAATTGAATAAGAAACATACTACCTAAAATTTTCCATAAATAAATCACGCGCGATCCGCAAGCCCCCGCGCATTCCCTGGCCAAATTCGTGATAACGAACTTCTACCGGGTGCTCCGCGTACGCCAGGTTGTATCGTTGAATCTGCGCCTGAATTTCACTATTATGCGCCATACCATCTTGGGTGATACGAATTTTCTCTAGAGCGTTACGCGATAAAACTCGAAAACCATTATGAAAATCAGTCAGCGGTAAGCCGGTATAAAAATAGTTAACCAGCCGTCCGAGCGGCAAAAGTATATATTGTTTCAACCACGGTATCTTCGATCGTTTATCCAAAAAGCGTGAACCGAGCACCACGTCAAGCTTTTTCTGTTCAAGCGTCTGGAGCGCCAAAATAACATCCTCTGGATTAAACTGCCCATCCGCGTCAAAATGCACCACCACCTCCGCGCCTTGAGCCAACGCATACTCATTTCCGGTTTGGAGCGCCGCCCCTTGTCCACGATTGATCACGTGGCGCAACACCGTTGCCCCTTCCCCCTCAGCCACCTCCACCGTCCCATCCATCGACCCATCATCTACAACAATTATCTGTATCGATCTGTTCCCACTGTCCGTTTCGCCATCCGTGATCGGTGCAAATCCGTGCACATGTTGAAAAAGGCCGCGAATAACGCGACCTATTTGCTTCTCTTCATTATACGCTGGCAATACTACAAATAACATACTACTAATAATACGAATGTATACCTGCCTACCGGCAGGCAGGCGAATGAAACGAATTAATGCCAATTATCTATTCGTATCATTAGCATACATTCGTATATTGGTATTTTACTTCGTATAGTGGTTAAACGAAAGCGCTTCTTTATGGGCAATAACATAATCAATGGTTTTGCGCAATCCATCCTCGAGACGCACGAGCGGCAACCAACCCAGTTTCTCTTTAGCATAACTAATATCCGGCGTACCTTTCTTACTCAAAAACAATAACGGTTTCTCCATCACGAGCTGTGAAACGGAATTAGTCATGGCAATAATTTGCTCTGCTACATCTTTATACTTTACCGTCGCGTCGCCGCCGACATTCGCCACTCGAACTTCCGGGTCAGCGGCCATGAGGCGTACCAATCCGTCCACCATATCAGTCACGTAGCAAAGCGAAGTAGCAAAATCTTCATCTCCATAGAGAACCAAGTTTTTGCCCTCCAGGGCGTTAATGATGAAGTCAGGAATAAGCTGGCCGTCGAACAATTTCATATGCGGCCCATAGGTGGTGAAAACCCGAGCGATCTTTACGTCGAGCCCATGCACTTGGCGGTACGTCTCCACACATGTTTCCGCAAACCGTTTTCCCTCGTCGTAACAGGCACGTTCGGATAAATGATGAAGTGTGCCCTGTTCTTCTTCCGAAAAAGCATTCCGCTTTTCAATTTCTTCTCCATACACCACGGCGCTTGAGGTGAACAAATATTTAGCGCGGTAACGAGCGGCCAAATCGAGGGTGTTCATCATAGCTACAGAATTCGCCCGTAGTATATCAATTTTCAATTTCTCAAACTGTTTAGGGCTGGTTGGGCAGGCCAAGTGATAGATCTCCTGAATGCCCTGGAACTTCACTTTAAACTTATCCAACTCATCGAACTGGTCGGGGTCAAATGGTTTGGTTATATCATAGTTGATAAATTCAAAGTCGGGATACTGTAAAAGATGGCTAATATTTTCCGGGTGCGAATTGGAAAAATTATCAACACAAATAACCTTGGCGTCCTTGAGCAGGCGTTCGCATAAATGCGAACCAATGAACCCCGCGCCTCCCGTTACCAATACGTTTTTTTTCTCAAAAATAGGAATATCCATAAAAATTGACGAATATTTTTGGCCTGTCATCCTGCCATCGACTGGCCCTGAGGGGCCGCCCACTCGGCCGTGTCCTCGACTCTGAGGGACGAGCGCAACACGCTCGGACTCGATGAGAGCTCGTGGCCGAACGGTCAGGCCCTCGAACGGGAACGCAGTGAAGGATCTCTGTCTCGT
>DATDTU010000053.1:0-7583 GCA_035290705.1 Patescibacteria group bacterium | reverse complement strand
AGATTACTTGCTCTCAACTATGTCCTCCACCTCTCTCATCTTTGCCTTTCTCGCTGGTCTCGTTTCCTTCTTAGCCCCGTGTGTCCTCCCCATCATACCAGGGTTCCTCGCCTATCTCGCCGGCGCCTCGTTTAACGAAACCACTACCAAACGACGTTCCATTTTTGTAAACAGTCTATTTTTCGTCCTCGGCTTTTCCACTATCTTTGCCGCCTTAGGAGTCCTGCTCAACACCCTGCTCGAAGCAATCGCCTACGATGTACAGCTGTGGCTCTCCCGAATCGGCGGCCTTATCATCATCATTTTTGGACTCTATCTCACCAAACTCATTCGTCTCCCTTGGTTAGACAAAGAATATAAGTTCAAGGTAAACACCAGACTCCATTCTCGCCACCTCACCTCTTTTCTCTTTGGCGCGGCTTTCGCCGCCGGTTGGACTCCCTGTGTTGGAGCAGTGCTGGGGAGTATCCTCGCCCTCGCCGCCACCCAACCCGGCTCCGCGTTTACGCTTCTACTCGCGTACGCTTTTGGCCTCGGAATTCCCTTTTTACTGGTAGGACTTTTTGCCGCTCCAGCCGCGAATTTCATCAGCCGCTATGGTCGAGTGCTTACCTATGTCAATATTGCTTTTGGAGTTTTACTCATTGTACTGGGCATTCTTATTTTTACCCAAACCCTTACGAGTATCGCTAACTTTTCTTTTGTAAACAAAGTACTATCACGCTAAGTATGTCACGGAAAAAAATACATTTTATCAAAGACCTTGTTATTCTCGCCATCAGTATCACCGCGGCAGTCTTCTTGGTAAAAAACCAAGAAATAATCGATCTCTTCCTCCACGCCTTTAGGGGCTCGGAAATGCTCGCGAGTTTCGTCGCGGGCACGTTCTTTACCTCTATCTTCACTACCGCCCCGGCGATGGTCGCGCTTGGAGAAATCGCCCAAGAAGGTTCCGTGCTCACGACCGCCTTCTTTGGCGCGCTCGGCGCGGTAATTGGCGACCTCATTCTTTTCCGTTTCGTACGCGATGGAGTAAGCGAGGATATAGAGTATCTCCTGCGCAAAATAAAAAAAGAAAAGATTTCTCTTTTCCGTGGAAAATTCTTTCATCTCAAAATTTTTCGCTATCTCTGGCCACTCATTGGCGCCCTTATCATTGCGTCACCACTGCCCGACGAGCTGGGGCTCATGATTCTAGGTCTCTCCAAAACTAAAACCAACATCTTCATTCCGCTGAGCTTCTCATTCAACTTCTTGGGAATCCTGGCAATCGGACTAATCGCTCGCGCGATTTAACGACAAGGTTATTTCTTTATTTCAAAACCGGTAATACTGTTTAAGATGGTATCAAAATTTCTTTTATCTCCAGCAAAACGAATTACCTTCTTAGTAATAGAAAAATCTTTTGGATAAATTTCCAAATAAACAGTGATCGTACTCCCTGGCCACACAAAGGTATCAAATTTTTTAGCTGTATATCCGTTCCACGTGCTCGTGACTATTGTTGACGTTATCACATGCTGATCTTTTGTTGGCTGAAATACTTCGCCTTCTCCAAAAGCAAACCACTCTTTCCCGTCCTCTGAACGGAGCCGCACGGAGTTCATTCCATGACTAACAAACCAGCTCGCGGGATGTTCTAATGACATTTTTACAAAACTATCTTCGCTATATTTTTTCTTCTCCTGCGCTCGCGTATTTTCAAACTCTTTCTTCAACTCTAACCGTGTTTTCAGCACTTCCTCTTGTACCTTCGCCTGTATCTGCTCATCAATCTTCTGACTATTCACCGTCTGGCAAGTATAGCCCGCAAACATAAAGAATAGCCCAATGAACCCAGCGATGGTCATAGCCTTAGCCGCCATACGCGACGTGGGCGCACGGCCGTGCGCCCCTACACCGGCACGGGTGACCACACCAACCTTCTTCTCCATCGCCGCAATCCTCTGCCGGGTTTTCAACACCGTATCCGGGTTCAACGAAATCGCGTCAATCCCCTCCTGCACCAAAAACTCCGCGAATTCCGGATAATCGCTTGGCGCCTGGCCGCAAATGCCGACCGTCCGTTTGTTCTCATGTGCTACCTTGATTACTTCGCGGATTAATTTTTTCACCGCCGCATTATTTTCATCATAAATATGGCTCACGAGCGCCGAGTCACGGTCAACCCCGAGCGTGAGTTGGGTCAAATCATTCGACCCAATGCTAAAGCCGTCAAAAATCTGGCTAAATTCCTTTGCTAAAATCACATTCGCCGGAATTTCGCACATGACGTGAACTTCGAGACCGTCTTTGCCGCGCTCAAGCCCAAATTCTTTCATCGTCTCGAGCACCTTCTTGCCTTCTTCCACTGTGCGACAAAACGGCACCATAATCACCACGTTCTTTAACCCCCATTCCTCGCGGACTTTTTTAATCGCCTCACACTCAATTTTAAAACCCGCCTTATACTGCTTATCATAATACCGCGACGCCCCGCGCCAGCCAATCATGGGATTTTCTTCTTTCGGCTCATACGGTCCGCCGCCAATAAGCGTGGCATATTCATTCGTTTTAAAATCCGACAACCGCAACACCACCTCATTCGGACTAAACGCCGCCGCGATAAACGCAATCCCTTCGGCGAGTTTATCCACCGCGTACTTGGTCTTATCCTTATACCCAATCGTCAACTGGTCAATTTTGTTTCTTGTTTCTTGGTCTTTTAGATTTTTATAATTGACCAAAGCGAGTGGATGAATTTTGATAAAATTCGTAAAAATAAACTCTTCTCGAGCCAGTCCAACTCCATCATTCGGAATCATCCCCAGCGAAAACGCCCGGTCCGGATCTCCCACATTCATCATCACTTTCGTCCGCGTTTTCTCCACCTGCTTCAATTCAATCTTTTCCACCTCAAATGGAAGTCTGCCCTCATACACATGTCCCACTTCCCCCTCCGCGCACGAAACCGTTACCTCTTTTCCTGGTTTCAACAGTTGCCGCGCTTTCGCCGCGCCCACAATGCACGTTACCCCCAGCTCCCGGCTCACAATGGCCGCGTGCGACGTTTTGCCTCCTTGCTCGGTAACAATCGCGGACGCGATACGCATAATTGGCTCCCAATCTGGGTCAGTAATTCTCGTTACCAAAACCTCCCCAGCCTTAAACTGCTTCATCTGCTTAGGAGAATTGATTATCCGCACCCGCCCCTGCCCAATCCGCTGGCCAACGCTCGTTCCTTCTACGAGCACTTTACTCCTTTTACCAAGTTTATACGTCTCAATAACATTTGTCGCCACTCGCGACTTCACCGTCTCCGACCGTGCTTGCACGATATAGAGCTTCCCAGTCTGCCCATCCTTCGCCCATTCAATATCCATTGGATGATTATAATGCTCCTCAATCTGCATCCCCCATTTAGCCAGCTGAATCACCTCATCATCAGTCAAACAATACTTTTTCTGATCGCTCACCAGCACCTTCGCCTGCTTCGTCCCACCCGTTTGTCCAACCTCATGACCTTTAATCTTTAACCTTTTACCTTCGTTGGCATACACCAACTTCACTTCCTTACTCCCTAATCTCCTACTAATAATAGACTTAAACCCCTTTTTCACTCCATCCTTAAAAACATAAAACTGGTCCGGTGTTACCTGACCTTTTACCACATATTCCCCGAGGCCATACGCCGCGTTAATGAGAACCACTCCTTTGAAACCAGATTCAGTATCCAATGTAAACATGACGCCGCTCGTTCCAACATCCGACCGCACCATCTGCTGAACCCCAACCGAAAGGGCAATCGCCATATGATCGAACCCCTTGGCCTCCCGATACGAAATCGCCCGATCGGTAAAGAGTGATGCCACACACTTTCGGCAAGCGAGCAACAACTCATCCTCCCCTCGCACGTTGAGATACGTCTCCTGCTGCCCTGCAAAACTTGCATCCGGCAAATCCTCTGCAGTTGCGCTCGATCGCACCGCAACATCACAATCACCCCCTAATTTCTTATTTCCAGTTTCCAGTTTCGACAACTCCCGGTACGCATTAATTATTTCCTTCTTAATCTCTTCTGGAAACTCCGCCTTAAGTATCATCTCGCGTACCTTCGCCCCCGCCTTCGCGAGCGCCCGCACATTCTTCACATCAAGCCCATTCACAATCGCCTTAATCCGCTTATCCAACTTATTATCTCTTATAAACTTCCAATACGCCTCCGCCGTCAACGCAAAACCATTGGGCACGGGTACGCCCTTTGAAGTAAGTTTGCTATACATTTCCCCGAGAGAGGCGTTTTTGCCGCCGACAGAGGGGATGTCTTTGATGGTGAGGTCTTTGAACCATTTTATAAACATAATTAATGCAATACTAGACGTATCAATTTATATACAAAGATATTCCTCGGGTGTCCTTTTTGCCACATCCCTAAGCACATCACGCATTATCTTAAATACAACGTGGCGAGCAAATACGTGTGGCAGTTGGTACACACCCCGGTGAGCTTGTGCCAACCCTGGACTCCAGTAGGGCTCGTTCGGATTCTCATGATATTCGTACACTCGAGCGGCCATAAGTTCAGTCCATTTATCAAACGAAAAATCTTCGCCAATTTTCCTCCCCTGATAAACTGGCGCTAATACATCTCTTCCGCCGATAATAACTTTATCGCTGAGCGCGCGAGGCGATTTAATTATTGGCGAATTTTCAAAACTTCCTAGCGAAACTTTTGACTCGCGTTCAGCACACTGGAGTGCGGCGAGCGTGGGATACACATCGCTATCACTTGCGCAGTATATAACAAATGTATTGTGTGCCTGACTAACACAATCGCGTTGTTCGTTCCTCTTGATCGCACTGTTAAAAATTTTAGAGCTCATCAAATTGATTCCATGAGCATCAGCCTTTGTGTAGAATGTTTCTATAAATTTTGCGATCTGGTGGATATCAGGCGCGCAATACAACTTTCTTGTCGCCACATCAGAATCAAAGTTCTCTCGCCATTTCCCTGCTCCTCGAAAAATTAATTTTACATTATCAGCCCCTTTTCTGGCCAAATCTTCCTTGGTGCGATCGTGCGGCCGACAAAGTTCTTGAACTGCGGTATAAATTTTAGAATATTCCGAGCTGGAAATTGGAGGATCAATGACAATTGGTTCGGGAGTAATTTTACGCTCGAATTCTTCATAGGTAATTGCTGGATTATCTCGTAAAACCTCATATACAGTTGTGACAAATTTGTCGAACATGGGCTTGCTGGTTCGCTTCATTAATTCTGAAAAGTCTCCATACCGACGCTGAAAATCTGCTGCAATACTCTCTATGTTCTCATTCGCGTCAATATCCATTTTAGAATCTATTGTGGATACATCTTCTTTTTTGACCATATATTTTTATGTACTAACCCAGCCATTATAATTGTTTGTATAAATCCATAAGGTTTGGCCTACGTACATAATCCTCAATTAATCCAATAACAACCATGGCAACAACTGCGATCAAAAAAATGGCAATTCCTGCCAACATCCAGCGTTCCTCTCTTGTAAACGTCTTTCCCTTGTTGCGAATTTTAAATAGAATGCTAGCACCCAAAGCTACTACAAAACCTCCTCCTAAAAAAATTGTGGTGATAATACGCAAAACTCTAAAGATTTCTTGCATTCTGACTACTTCTGGCGGTTGGGGTATGTACATAAAATTTTTAGAAAATCACATAGAAGCGAGCCGCAGTTCGCCCTCATTGCCATAGTATATCATACCTCAATCGTTGACGCCAAACCATCTGCATGTTAAGGTGGACGACAAAAGGAGAAATCCATGCCGACGCACACGTTGCCCTCCGAAAACACCCGCTACCTGCGCCTGCTAGGCGCCGCGGGCACCACCATCGAAAAACAGACACGATGCATGCGGCCACCCTTCTGCCTTTTGTAACCACCGCACAAATATTTGAAGGCAGATACAATGGCCTGACCCCCGTTGACGAACCCTTCCAGGTGATCGTGTGCAAGATTGTCGCCGCGCGCTACGACAGCCAAAGCTGGGATGTATGGATGGAACGAGTGGTGAAGTCCGATTTCGCCTTCCAACTTCCGTGCCCCCTCCGCTTTGCTCGCGTAGCAATCGAGGGCATGCTCGAGCTGGCAACAACGCTCCCGTGAATCGCCCTGGTGCGAGGCGCGCATCTCGCCGGAGATCTGCGTCCGGCACCCCTCCGCCGCTCGCATCTCCTTGGACTATTTATTAAGCAGTTCAAGGAGAGCGGCTTGAGGACAAAAAATCTTCCCGATTTAATCGGGAAGATTTTTAATTTCAAACTTTCAAGCAATATGCAGTTGAATTTTCATGTGTTGAATATCTTTTAATGCCGTTTCTACTTTTTCTTCAACTTCTTTTACCCATTTTTGTGTGAAAACCCTTTCCTCGTCTAATCTTTTCAGAATAGTTATCATCGCATCTTGTCCGCTTAACATTTCCTCTCTAAATCGGTGAAACTCATCTTTGGTAACAAAATTTTCCATTTTAACTTTATGCTCCATCACCTCTTGAAATAATCTATCCTGACCAACTTCTAATTTATTTTGACCAGCTTCCAACCTGTTTTGGCCAGCTTCTAAATTAGACAGTCTTTTGTCGACTTGTTCAAATTTCACGTCATGCTCTTCCAATTTTGTCATGATTTTTTCTTCTAGCATATATTTTTATTCAACTTCAATAACTATAGTATAACTACAGACCGGCCAGGTGTCAAATCATAAAATATTTTCTGAATATCTGCTTAATATCTTCTCAATATTACCCGATCATCTTCAAAAACTCCCCCCCACTCATCACCCGCACCCCTAACTTCTCCGCCTTCGCAAGCTTACTCCCCGCCTCCTCCCCCGCAATCACCGCCGTCGTTTTCTTACTGACCGACTCCGACACATCACCACCGAGAGCCTTAATTTTCTCCTTCGCTTCTTCGCGTGTCATAGAACTCAATGTCCCAGTGAGCACAAACGTCTGGCCGGCGAGCTTATGGCTTTTTCCGCCAGAGGCGGATCGGCCTTTGGCCGAAACTTTTACACCATTTTTTAATAACTTCTCAACAAATTCTCGATTTTTCTTATTGCCAAAAAATTCCACAATCGACTTTGCCACCTTTTCACCAACACCATTAATCGCCAACAAATCTTCTTCTGTTGCGTTCATCAAAAACTCAACCGGTGATCGGCCCTTGGCCGCCGAAGCTTCAGCGAAGGCGGCCAAATCCTCCGCTGTCTCCTCCCCCACATGCGTAATCCCTAGTGCGTTAATAAACCGCGCCAACGTAATCTCTTTAGCCTTCTGCACAGCCTCGACTAAATTCTGTGCCGATTTTTCTCCAAACCGTTCCAACGGCTCTAAATCCCCCACCGTCAACGTAAACAAATCCGCCGCGTCTTTTATTAAGCCTTCGTTTACTAACTGTTCAACAATCTTCTCACCCAAATGATCAATATCAAATGCACGTCGACTGACAAAGTGTATAATTCTCCCGAGCTCCTGTGCAAAACAGTTTGGATTCAAACAATACAATGCTACCGACTCACTAACCACCCCCTTGAGGGGGTCGGCCT
>DATDTU010000052.1:0-19125 GCA_035290705.1 Patescibacteria group bacterium | reverse complement strand
CCCGCCGCAGCGGGATCCCGCTCGCGGCGGGACAAAATAGCAATGAAACAATTGAGCAATTGAGCAATGAAGCAACAGATACTAGAAGCGCTTCTCAAGCTAGACTAGTGAGCATCGATGAAGACGGCGTAACCTTCACGAGCCACATCGATGGCTCCACGCACCGCTTTACTCCCGAATCAGCTATCGAAACACAACACAAACTTGGCGCTGACATTATTATGGCGTTTGATGAGTGCACGCCCGATAGCGCGCCGCGCGAGTATGTGCGGGAAGCGATGGAACGGACGCACCGGTGGGCGGAGCGGTCGCTCGCGCGGCATAGAGAATTACAGCGAGATCCCCTCTTAGTCTCCCCCTCTGCGGAGGAGGAGAGACACGAACCCTCCCTTCCGCAGAAGGGAGGGCAGGGTGGGATTTCGCCATACCGCCAATTCCTCTTTGGCATCATCCAAGGCTCCAACCACCAAGACCTCCGCGAAGAATCGGCAAGGTATATCTCTTCACTCGATTTTGACGGCATCGCCATCGGCGGCGAATCTATTGGGTATAGCATGGAAGCAACGGCCAAAATTCTTGATTGGGTATATCCGCTCATCCCTGCGAACAAACCACACTACGCTATGGGAGTTGGGCTTAACCCCACTGATCTACTCGTGGCTGTGGAGCATGGCGTGGATATGTTCGATTGCGTGGCACCAACGCGCCTTGCGCGGCATGGGATGTTGTTTGTTTTTGATAAAGAAAAAAACCATCGGCTTAACATCAAAAATGCTCAATATGCCAAGGACAATCGTCCCGTTGACGATTGGTGCGAATGCAGTACCCGCAAGAATTACTCTCGCGCCTATCTCCACCACTTATTCGACGCGGACGAAATGACCGGCATGCGGCTTGCTTCGATACACAACCTGCGCTTTATGCTAAAATTGATGGAGGAAACACGGCAGGCAATACGCGAGGATCGTTTTAGAGAGTTACAAAATAAATGGCGGTAAAAAAATTATGAAAAAAATTTTCTATACCAGCCTCAAAACACTCTATCTCCTATTCGCCTCCACCACCCTCCCGGTGGCCATGTTTTATATTTTTCGAGCCGGAGCAGCGCAACCAGAAAACATCCATCTCGCCAAAATCTTTGACATGGTGGTGCTCGTGGGATTTTTTTTCATCCTCGTTATTTGGGAATTGTTTGCCATTGCCCTTGCCATGTACTACTACCCCGCCCGACTCCGCGACGCTAGTATCTTTACGCTCACTATTGCCGCCAATATGCTCATGTCGGGCGCGGCCACCAAACAAGGCTACCTATTTGCTTCGTACACCTTTTTGCTCGCTTCGCTTATAACACTCATTTTGTTGGTATGGTATATATCCTACGATCTCTTTAAAGGCGAAACCACGTCCGCCATTCCTTTTTATCTACCAATGAACGGTTGGGGCGTTACGATAGTCGGACTCTACTCCTGTTTTTATGGAGTTTATTTTTATATCATTAGCGTGCCATGGTTCCGGACCATGCTTAGCCTCGGCACTACCACCCGTATTGTGCTTGTAGCGAGCTTGCTGATGCAGGTGGGGACGCTAGTGCGGCTTTGGTACCAACAAATTACGCATGCCGAAACTCATGACCAGAATGAACTGGTGAGTAAGGAATGGGATCGTTGGGCAGTTATTGTCGTGCTCGTAATCTCTCTATCGGTTACCGCCTCTCTGCTCGCCGCTATTTGGGGAGGGCTCGGAAGAGAGCAATAAGTATATGCTTCACATTCATATTATCGCGCTCGGAAAACTAAAAGAGAGCTACTGGCGCGAAGCCGAAGCTGAATATTTGAAGCGTCTGAAACCGTTTGCTAAAATTACTATCCACGAACTGAAGGAGGAGTCGTTTTCGGAAAAAGATAATCCGGAGGTTATTAAAGAGAAGGAAGCGAAAAAGATACAGAATGAAATAGAAAAATATGGAAATAGTTATGTAATCGCACTTGATGAAAACGGAAAACAATTCTCTTCGGTTGAGTTCGCCCACCATATCAACAATAGAACAATGTCCCCCTTCGGGGGATCCGCCTTTGGCGGAAAGCAATCGAACAATATAACATTGGTAATCGGAGGACCGTTAGGATTAGACAAAACTATTCTCAACGCCGCGAATGAAGTTGTCTCACTTTCAAAAATGACTTTTACCCACCAAACGGCGCGGGTGATTTTGTTGGAGCAGGTGTATCGTGCTATAATGATAGGGCAAAATAGAAGGTATCATTATTAATTTTATTTACTTACTATGACCGCGGCCGCAGAAAAAATGGAAATGGAAAATGTACCAGTGGCAATCCCAGAAGATGAGGCAACTGCCAACATGGTAATAGATAAAACTGGCGAGGTGCCCCTCATGGCGGTTCCGGAAACGCCTGAAGAACTCTCCCAGGAGAGGAAAATTTTGAACGGCCACATTCTACGGGAACTCAGCGCTTTGGCGCCATTTGAATTAGATTCCATTGAGGAACTGGCGTGGACACTCCATGGGTTGGAGACGGATCCTCAGCTTGATGAAATTGATCCTCTCCCCAAAACGTGGAGCGCCGATGAACGTCGAGAAAAAAGATTACTCCAACGCAAGAATATTATGACTTGCTTGAGGAGAATAGAAATTATCCGCGAAGAAAGAGCCGCCACCGAACGATCTCGGGCGCGAGAAGATGCCGGCGGGGTAGTAACGGTCGAGGAGCGCGGCCGGAAAGGTGATATCACTAAAAAGGAAGAAGTTTTTTCTCCGCTTCACACCAAAATACTTGCGGGTGCCATGGCTGAAAGCTTACAGGCTGTCGCTAATGTGAAGGGAATGTTGACAGCCGCAGAAAAAGAGAAGTTCCGGAAAGCGATTGATGATTTGGAGGAAAAATTGATCTTATTTTCCGATCCGCAGCGTAAAAATATTATTGCGTGCAAAGATTTACTTACACAGTTAGGAGCCTACGCGGGAAGGTCCGTCTGAATATTTTTAAAGCTATGCCTAAACCCATTGTCCTCTCCGGCATCCAGCCCACCGGCAACCTCCATATCGGCAATTACCTTGGCGCCGTAAAAAATTGGGTGGAACTGCAAAATTCCGGCAAGTACCAGATGTATATTTTTATTGCCGACCTGCATTCGCTTACCGGCAACCTGACTCCGGATGTACTGCGCAAACAAATTACCATTACCTGTGCCGAACTTGTGGCAGCGGGGATCGATCCAAAGAAAACAACCTTTTTTGTTCAATCACAGATACCGGAACACACCGAACTGACATGGGTATTTAACTCCGTTACTCCCATAGCAGAGCTATATAGAATGACCCAGTTCAAGGATAAATCAGAACGGCAGGAAAAAAATATCAACGCGGGGTTGCTCACCTACCCTATTTTACAGGCCGCTGATATTCTCCTGTATAAAGGAGAACAAGTGCCAGTGGGGTTGGACCAGGCACAACACCTCGAGCTCACGCGCGACATTGCTCGTTGGTTCAATAATCGTTACGGCGAATACTTCCCCGATACCAAACCACTGTTCACCGAAATCCCCAAAGTCATGAGTTTGCTCGAGCCAACCAAAAAAATGAGTAAGAGTTTGGGGCAGGGGCACGTCATAGAACTGGCGGACGAGCCGGAGGTAGTGGAAAGTAAACTCAAAAAAGCCGTCACCGCCACCGAAGGCGGCGGCGCGGCGCCGGGAGTACAGAATCTTTTGATGCTTCTGAAACAGTTTGGTGACAAGAAAACCTACAGTGATTTCGTCAAAGCCGAAAAAGATGGTACGATACGGTATGGCGATTTGAAAACAGTGTTGGCGGAAGCGATTGGCAATTACTTTGCTGACTTCCGAAAAAAACGCGCCGAGCTTTTGAAAAATCCAAAACAGCTAGAAAAAATTATGAAAGCGGGAGCAAATGAAGCTCAGAAAATAGCTAGTAAAACGATGGAAGAAGTAAGAAAGCTGGTCGGAATTAGATAAAACAACAATTGAACAATTGAGCAATTTAACAATCTAACAATAATCGTATGGCCACCCCCACCCCACCCTCGAACAAAGCCGCGGTAATCAAAAATGTTTACCTCTACCTCGTCTCCTTCGTCGCTCTCATGATGGTCGTCTTTTCGACAGCGGACATTATCAATATTGTACTGCGCACCTACGTTTTCACGAAAGCAGACGGCTTCTATTATTCCTACCCGGGTCCGGACTGCGATCCGATAGTAGCAAAGGGACCTCGGCCGGCAGAAGCAGTGGCGCCGGATAGTCAAACCAAAAAAATGACGCCGGAAGAGTGCGCCGCCATTGAAGAGCGCAACCGTAAGCAAGAAATGGAAAACCGCTCGTCACAGCGGCAAATGAATTTGGTGCGCGATATTTCGTTTATCTTCGTGGGCGTGCCCCTATTTATCTATCACTGGAGAATTGTGCGACGAAAGGAATAATTCGCTCAATGGCTGACTTTAAAAGCCATCACAGCTCCATCATTGCTGGCACTGAACTTATCGGGTGATAGAGACGAACCCACTCTACGTTGAACGCCCCTTAAGCCTAAGCATTCGCCCTAACCTCGCGCCGGGACGAATTTTTTATTTTTAAAAAGCTGTTTCAATAGTAAGAACAAACACCAATCCTCGTCACATATTTTGCTACGGAATGTACTCATTCCCTGCTATTCCGAGGTGGTACCACAGGGAGGTCGATATCACCTTCTTAAAAACATTCGTAACATTTTGTGCTCTATGGCAAAGAGTAAACGGGGGCTTGCTTCCGCCGATGCTGAGACTCGTCGCCGCGTAGCAGCGGCTGGCGGACGCGCTTCACATGGAGGTGGACGCAAGAAACGTCGACACGATAGTTCGTAAATTCGTAGGTTTGCCAAAAATAGGCGGGTTACCGTCTATTTTTGTTTAATTGCTTATTCTTGGAGATGCCCTAGACAGATACCCGATCACCCTGTACTGTACAGATATACCCCTTTTGCATAAGGGGGCTATAAACCCTATGGCACTTTCGTGTAAGAAAACTCAACTGTTCCCGTCATCTATATGGCAAACCTACATACCCCAAAACAACTTGAGTTCATGGAGGCGTATAATGCGCATTCTGACGCGATTTTCCGTCATTGCTACTTTAGGTTATTCAACCGCGAACGAGCCAAAGAGCTCATGCAAGAAACATTTACCAAAACCTGGGAACAGGTTACCAAGGGGGTAGAAATTAGAAATGTTAAGGCTTTTTTGTATCGCACAGCCACCAACCTCATTATTGATGATACCCGAAGGAAAAAGACCGATTCCTTGGATGCTCTCCAAGAAAACGGCTTTAACCCTTCGGTTACCACCGAGGAACACATCTTCAACAATCTCGAAATGGAAAAAGTAAAGGAGGTGCTGGGGCAGCTTGACGATAAATATCGTGAGGTTATTACCATGCGGTACGTCCAGGATTGTTCTATTAAAGAAATAGCTGAGATATTGGACATTTCAGTAAATGTCATCTCAGTCCGCATTCATCGTGGTCTTAAAGAAATGAAAAAACTACTTAATTATGGATAAAAATATAGCGACTCTTATACGGCCGCAAAACATTATCACGCTTACGGTGGAGGAAAAAAGCACGATCCAAAACGAGCTCATGAGCTTTATAGAAGCTCATCCTCTGCCACTGGCGTTACAAAACTCTCCCCTAGAGACAGTTCCCTTGCCCAGCAATACCCCTGTCTCTGTTTTTTTTTCTAGCCGCTTATTGCCGAGCTGGAAAGCTGCTGCGGCCGCGCTCGCGGTACTGGTGGGTATCGTAGCCCTCGGGACTGGTGTGGCTATTGCCTCTCAATATAGTCAACCGGGAAATTTCCTGTATCCTCTTAAAAAGAACCTGGAGCGTTTCTTTGCTCCCGGCCGAGCACCATCTGCCACCACTGTTCCACCCACGGCCGCCTCTGCTGTATTGGTAGGGAAGACTGCCGGGACTCCCACCGCCGCGGACATTGCAGTCATGAATCAAGCTATCCAAGAGATTGATGCCGCCCTTGCCCAAGAGAGCAACCTTTTAAATGAATTAAGCGCCGCCGATCAAGCTCGCTTTGCTTCGTTCCTAACTCACTATGGCAAAGGTAAACTCGCCTTTTCCGCGGGAGACTATGAGGCGGCAGTGGCGGAGTTCCGCGCGGGAGCCAACACCCTCAAAGCTGTCCGGTCCCTCTCCTCACAGTCTTCCCCCACGCTCTTGCGCCATCTTTCACCTTCCACTATTCAGTTTATTCAAACCATGCTACTGTAGCTCTCCCGCGTGAGCCTGAGAAGCTCAAGAGAGGCTTTTCTTGACAGAGGAGCCTCTTTTTGTTACACTCTCCCCATCTTAATCACGGTGGGATCCCGACCCCTTCGACGTACGCTCAGGGTCGCCTTGAGCGAAGCCGAAAGGCGAACATTCGGGAGCTACTACCACTACACACGAGACATGATACACGTATCACGATACAATCACGATTGTGTATCGTATTACGTGAACCTGCCTACCGGCAGGCAGGTCGTGTATCGTGCTCAACGTATGTCCAAAAGAATGTCCGACCTCCGGGCCAAGGTCGATAAAAATAAGGTCTATAGTCTCGACGAAGCGATTAAGCTCGTCAAAGAAACGTCTGGCGTCAAATTTGACGCGAGCGTGGAAGTTCACGCTAACCTCGGCATTGATCCGAAGAAAGGTGAACAACAAATCCGCGCCACAGTTACCATGCCGCACGGCACGGGGAAAACAAAAACCGTGGCGGCCTTTGTGAGCGCTGAGAAAGAGAACGAAGCGAAAGAAGCCGGAGCGGATTTTGTCTATGGCGAAGAGGATATTAAAAAAATTAAGGACACCGAAAAAATTGCCTTTGAGGTGGCGGTGACTACCCCAGACATGATGCCGAAGCTCGCGGCCATTGCCAAAATCCTTGGTCCCAAGGGTTTAATGCCGAATCCAAAAACTGAAACAGTGGGGCCGAATATTAAAAAAATAATTGAGGAACTCAAAAAAGGTAAAATGACTTTTAAAAATGATGATACTTCAAACATTCATGTCTCCATTGGTCGGGTAAGCTTTCCGGAAGACAAGCTCAAAGAAAACTTGGCCGCTTTCCTCGAAGCGCTGACCAAAGCGAAACCAGGAACTTCCAAAGGAACGTACATCAAAAATTTGGTGATTTGTTCCAGCATGGGGCCGGCGATAAAGATTGCACAGAGTTAAAACAAAAAACAGGCTATTACATAGCCTGTTTTTTTGTTTTTTTATGGCTTGGCAAAAGCCTTTTTTTGTACTATACTTACTGTATAAATTTCCAACGAACGAGGGCGGATATCAATCCGACCCTACAGTGAAATGTATGTCCGACAAACAAAAACCGCGCGACAATTACCTATCCTGGGACGAATGTTTCATGCGCATGGCACATGTGATCGCGGAGCGCTCGAAGGATCCGTCGACCCAAGCTGGGGCGGTGATTGCGGACGCGCAAAATGTGGTGGTGGGGATGGGGTATAATGGTTTCCCGCGCGGAGTAGACGAACAGGCATTCCCCTGGGAACGAGAGGGTGGGTTTTTGGAAACAAAATACGCTTACGTTTGCCATGCCGAAGAAAACGCGATTTATAACGCCAATAATTCTACCAAAGGGTGTAAGGTGTACTGCACATTATTTCCGTGCAATGAGTGCGCGAAGACAATGATTCAAAATGGGATCGTTGAAGTTGTGTACGAAAGCGATAAGTATCGCGAGGTTGACGCCTTCATTGCTTCGCGGCGCATGCTCGAGGCGGCGGGAGTAAAACTGAGGCAGTATGTTTCAAACTGGGCGTCAATGCCGATGAGTCCACATATATAGAAATTAAGTTTGGAAATCAGGCTGACTACTAAAATCAAATTCTAAAATCTGACGCGTGTTATGCAAAAAATAATCCTCGGTCTCATTGGCGAAATGGCTTCCGGGAAAAGCACTGTCACCCAATACCTCAAAGAAAAACACAATGCGGTGACGTTTCGTTTTTCCGATGTGTTGCGCGACATTCTCAATCGCCTGCATATTGAAAACACCCGTGCTAACCTTCAAACACTCTCGACAGTTTTGCGGCAAAATTTCAGCGAAGATATTCTGTCCAAAGTTTTAGCAGCCGACGCCGAGGCGGCCGAGCAGCCGTTCATTATCACCGAAGGCATCCGGCGCCCCTCTGACATCACTTACCTGCAGGAACTGCCTGGGTTTCATCTCATCGCCCTCAATGCCGACGAACGCATTCGCTACGAGCGCCTGATCGCGCGACGCGAAAATACCGACGACCCGAATAAAAGCTGGACAGAGTTCAAAACCGAAGGCCAGCAAGAGTCGGAACAAAAAATTAAGGAGGTGGCGGCGGCAGCGGAGTTTGTGGTGGATAATAACGGCACGATTGAACAATTATATAAACAAATTGACGCGATTGTAGAAAGATTAAGCACGTCCTGACACATGTGAGAGCATGGGCTAGGATATGTACAAAAAACGTTTTTATGGTATGCTGTGTGGTTCCGTTTTAACACCCTATTGGCATGGCTGATCTCGATTATTACCAACAAGTATTTGAGGAGGCAAAGAGTGCCTTTGTTCGGTTTATGCGGGATTTGCTCATAATAGAAAAGGAACGAGAACAGATTATCCATGAAGCGATGGAGGAGTCCGCGAAGAAAAAAATTTCCACGGTACGCGATTATATTGATAAACTTTGAATTGTATGAGCGCTGATGATAAAAAATCCCACAAGGAGACACACGGCGGCCACGGGCACCACAAACACGACCGCCATAAACGCTATGATTGGAATAAAGAAATGTCTGATCTGAAAGAACAGGCGGAACGCGAGGCGGATGCCGATCGAGCAAGAAAGCGCGCGGCCGCCAAACCATTGAAAGATCGGGTTGAGCATGAACACTGGGAAACCAAAGTGATCGATGCGGTAGCCAGTGTTCCGTTCCATGCTCTTGACGGCATACGAAGAGGGCTAGACGTGATCGTCAACCCACTCAAAACTATCTCCGACGACAAGAGGCAATCACTAGAGTCGGAGGTGGAAGAATTAAAAAACAAAGCAGAAAACCGATCGATCACTTACGAAGAACTAAAAACTTTAGAAAAATTGGAAACAAAACTAAAGACGGCGCCGCTTAATTCTGAAGATAAAAGAAAGCTTGACGCGGTGACGGCGGCTTTCGAGAGACACGAAAAAAATCCGGAAGGTTTCAAAGCGGCAGTGTTAGCGTTGGTTGAAGAGGAAAAAAAATCACAAAGAGAACCAAAAAGATATACTGCCGATAAAATATCGGAGTGGACCAGCTATCCCTCGTTTCATTATCTCCACAAACACGTCGGAGAAAAAAAGTGGCGAGCTTTTTTGGCCCAGCTCCCCACCGAAGACGATTACCGAAAAGCGGAACGGAAAAAAGTAAAGGATAGGATTGTCGATTGGACCGAGCGCAAAGGTGTTTCTTTACCAAAGATTGAGAAAAAATTCAATGTAAACGTATACATTAAAGGCCAAGTAGAAAAAGGAAAAAAGGAAGATGATGCGTATGAAAAAGCGAAAGATAAAATTAAAAAACTGGAGAAACCCGAAGATAAAGCCAAGCGTGAAGCGAAAGAAAAAATGAAACGTTTTCAAAAACAAGTAGATGACTTGGTTGTCCGGTTGCACGAACAGGCGCTGGCGGTTGGTCAAAAACTTAGCGCGGAGGCGCTTACGGAGGAGCTGGAGAAAAAAAGAGGGATAAAGGATAAGGAAATATTGGAGAGAGCGCACCAAAAAAATGAAGAGCTCAATAAAAGGTTAACCGCGGTGGAGCGAGCTATGGGAGCAACGATGGCAGAGAAGGCGGACAAGCTTAAACCCTTGCCGACCGAAGAGATTGTGGAGATGGAAGCGGACTACGAAGATGAGACTAAACCAGCAACAAAATCTGCCGCAGAGACGGTAATGACATTTGAGGCGGAACCGGAAAGTGATGAGGAGAAGAAAGCGGAGGCTGATAGAAAGGCTAAGGAGGATTTGCAACGATTACGCGAAGAACTTCAAAAAAAACGTGAGGTTGATCTGAAAGTGATGGCTGAAGCCCAAGAACGGGCAAAATTAGAAGCAACCAAGAAAAAAGCGGAAGAAGAAGCGCGACAATTGCAATTGGAAACAGAACATAAGGCTCGAGAAGAAGCAGAACGCTTGAAAAAAGAAGCGGAGGAGGAGGCGCGCGCGGAAGCAGAACGTAAAGCCAAAGAGGAGGCTGATGCCAAAGCGACAGCCGAGGAAGAGGCAAGATTAAAGGCAGAGGGAGAAGCGCGCCTAAAAGCTGAAGCGGAAGCGCGAGCAAAGGCCGAAGAGGAGGCTCGTCTTAAAGCGGAGGCAGAAGCTAAGAAAAAAGCCAAAAAGGAAGCTAAAACGAAGGCTAAAAAGGAAGCTAAAAAAGAGCGCAGAGAACAAGCCATGGCCGAGAGAGATACTAAGTTAAAAACCAAGCGTGAGGCTGAGGAGAAGGCGAAACGCGAAGCCGAGGAAAAAGCACCGACTGAGCTTGAATCAAAGAAACAAGCTGAGGCTGAAGCTCTCCGAAAAGGAGAAGCGGCGATAGCAGCGTGGAGAAAAGAGAAAGAGGCTGCCGCGAAGCACCTAACGGAAGAGGAACAACAGAAAAAAATTGAAGAGGAGGCCGCAAAAAGAGGGATACCGGTGGAAGAATTACAAAAAATCCTCGAAAATTTTGGTCCGCAGATAAAACAAATAGAATTTGGCATCCCCGGCCAAGAGAAAGGATGGAACGCTGGTACTTTTAATACTAAAACTGGAAAGTGGAAGCTGGGAGACAAGTTTATTGAGCTTGATATTCCCGATTTAGGGGTTCCAGAGTTGCACGAGGGTAAAGGCAAAGATATTATTGATCGTACCTTCAGTTATACACCCAACTATAGATTCACACTTCGTCGCGACCGGAATACTGGTGAGGTTACTTTGGTCACTACCGTGCGAGGCGAAACTGAGACCAACAAGCTGACTGGTCCTCAAGAAATTATCCCTCTTTTAGAAAAATTTAGAACTGCTTCAGAAAAAGCTCTGGAAACAGCGCGAGAACAAATAATGGAAAAACGTCGATCAACCAACAGTGACTTGGACGAAGTGTTTAATTGGTTGATGGGGACAGTCGAGAAACAAGACCCGGATAATACGATAGCGAAGGATAAAGAATTTGAAAGACAAGTGGAAGAAATCACCGAATCTCTTCGATCAATAGAAGATACAAAATTATCTGAACAAGATTGGGAAAATACTACAGCTGCAATTCGACGTGCTGTCGAAGCCTTGGCCGTCTATGTGCAGAAAGAATATAAAATAAAGGTATAGTAAATCAAATAGTATTATTACTTAATTAATATATAACCTTATGCCTCCAGAAAAACTTCAACCAAATACAGAATCTATGGACCGAGATAAACTGCGCGAACAGGTAGCCCTCGATCTAGCCGCGGAAAAAGCCGACCCATTTTTTGGGAAGCGCGATGACCCGGCTGAAGAAGCAGAGATTAAGAAACGAGTTGAAGAGGAACTTAATCTCCAGGATGCGCCGCTACTTAATGACGACGAGGTGGAGGTGTTAGTTGAAGGGGATGATGAAGATGAAATCGCCGCTTAGCGTATATCACCTATGCAGACCTACCATGACATTGTACGGAGGATATTAGAAACGGGGAAAGAAAAATCTGACCGAACCGGCACGGGTACGCTGGCTATTGCCGGCGCGATGTTTGAGCATGATTTGGCGAATGGTTTCCCCTTACTCACCACCAAAAAAACTCCCTTTCGCCTCGTAGCAACCGAGCTTGAATTTTTTATCAAAGGTATTACCGACAAAAAATGGCTGCAAGAAAAAAACAATCATATTTGGGATGAATGGGCGCATCCGGCCAAAGCGCCGTACGGGCATGATGAAGCGTCAAAAAAATGGATGCTTGAAGAACGTGATTTAGGGCCAGTGTATGGTTTTCAGTGGCGGCATTTTGGCGCCACATACGTCAACTACGATTCCGATTACACCGGACAAGGAGTGGATCAGCTCAAGCGCGTGGTGGAAACACTCAAAACCAACCCGAATGATCGGCGCATGATCGTGATGGCGTGGAATCCAACGATGCTAGGCCAGATGGCGCTCCCCCCCTGCCACTACGGGTTCCAGGTAACAGTGATTAATAGCCGACTGAATCTCCTGTGGAACCAGCGTTCGGTAGACACCATGCTCGGCCTGCCTTTCAACATCGCAAGCTATGCCTTACTTCTTCATCTGCTCGCAAAAGAAACCGGACTCAAAGAAGGAAAGTTGGTCGGTTTCTTGGCAGACGTGCACATCTACAAAAATCATGTTGATGGGGCCAAGGAACAACTGGCTCGAGATCCTAACCTCTATCCCCTCCCCAACATTGAAACCGAAAACTTCACTTCCATTTTTGATTGGAAGGCGGAGGATACGAAGGTGGTGAATTATCAGAGTTATCCGACGATTAAATTTGAGATAGCTGTATAAACGGATCTCGACACGATACATGATACACATAAAACGATACAAATCGATTGTGTATCGTAATGCGTGTATCGTGTATCGTTTATATATTGAACTGTGATCATCTGTGTTAATCTCTTACTTATGATAACCTTAGTCGCAGCGGTATCTACAAACAACTGCATCGGCAAAAACGGTACTATCCCCTGGCATATACCTGAGGATTGGAAACGGATGCAGGCCATTACCATGGGGAAAGTCCTTATTATGGGGCGCCGTACCTGGGAGTCAATCCCGGAAAAGCGCCGTCCCCTTCCCGGCCGCACCAATGTGGTTATTACTCGCGAACCAAAAGAACATTTTCCCGCCGGCGTGGAGGTATATGCTACGATTCAAGACGCCGTTGCCGCTCACGCCAATGAAGAAATTATCGGATTCGGCGGACAAAAAATCTTTGAAGACATGATGCCGATCGCCGACGCGCTCGATATTACGCATGTACATCAAACAGTGGAGGCGTGTGACGCGTTTTTTCCTGCGATTGACAAGAGCGTTTGGAAGGAAACCTGGCGGGAGGATCATGAAGGGTTTAGTTTTGTAACTTACACACGTACCACATAACATATATCACGTAGCACTATAATCTAGTCACAGATTGTTACGTGTTACATGATACGTGATTTTACTCTATGTTCATCATGGTCGACGGCATCGACGGCAGTGGCAAGAGCACTGTCATTACAGCTTGGAAAGAACATCTTGCCGCGGCGGGCAACACTATTTTTGATTTGCGTGAATACTGGAAAGAGCACGGCACATACCCACATTTTTCCGAATTAAAGTCATACGACTTTATCTTTAGCGCCGAGCCAACGTATGTCGGCATGGGCAAAGTTATCCGTGAAGAACTTATCCGCAAAGGAACCCACTATCCTCCTCTTGCCATCGCTGAAGCCTACTCGCTTGATCGGCTGATCCTTTACGAAAACAGCATCGTCCCTGCTCTCAAAGCCGGTAAGTGGGTGATCCAGGATCGCGGCGTTAGTACGTCGCTTTGTTACCAAGTATCGGGCGGGTTAGACGAAAAAACCGTGCGTGAGCTTCCCGGAAACGCGTTTGCTCTTACCCACCGGCCAGATCATTTGCTTATTATTACTGTCCCGCCAGAAACTGCTCTCAAACGACTGGCGGGTAGATCGGACAAGCAAGATAATGTTATTTTTGAACAGCTTGAGTTCCAAACGCGGGCGGCCGAACGCTTTATTTCTCCAGAGTTTAAACAGCTCTTTACCAAAGCTGGAACAGCTGTACACTATTTGTCAGGCGTCCCCAAAGCTGATATAATGCGGCAAGAAGCAGTACGGATTTTAGAACCGCTCCTGGCCCCTGCACCAACTAAATTATAACTGAGCACAGGTCGGTGCTCCTCATTCCATTTATTAATGTATCTAAAATTAACTTGTATGCTCATTTCCATTTCGGAAATTTTGGATAAGAGTTGGAACGCCTACACGAGCAAATTTCGTGAGTTTGTCCCCTATATGGGACTGCTGTTTGTTCCAATCTTACTCATTGGTTCTTTGGGTTTGGCTATAGAACTCATCATGGCTGAAGGGATGGCGCCTGGCCTATCTCTACTTCTCATTGGTGTTCTCGCCATAGTAATCGGGGTATTTCTCATGTGGAGCTTTATGGCTCTTACCCGCGTTCTCCGCGAGGTTGCTCAGGGACAACCACTCTCCCATTACAAACAACACCTTTCCGGCACGAAACATCTTATCTGGCCACTTATTTATACCTCCCTTCTGAGCGGCCTTATTATCTTCGGCGGCACACTCCTCCTAGTTGTTCCTGGTATCATTTTCGGCGTGTGGTATAGCTTTGCCAATTATGCCGTAACGCTCGATGAAAAGAAAGGTATGGAAGCCCTACGCTTTAGCAAGCAGCTGGTCTCAGGCCGCTGGTGGGCAATACTCTTCCGCCTTTTTGTACCGGCTTTTTTGGCCGGGTTAGCTATCGGCGTTCTGCAGGCCATAGTTGCATGGGCAATAGGAGTCTTGGTTGTGCAATTTGCCGCCCCCGATAGTGTTGTTTTCATGTTTGTTTACCAACTCGTTTCGGCAATATTTTCGGTACTCCTCTACCCCTTAAGCACGCTCTTCATTGTTTACCTCTACGAAAGCGCCAAGGCCAACCCGGTTGCCGCCCCCGCTTCTCCCGCTCCGACTTCTCCCACCATGGCCTAATTTTTACCACCAAAACCTTCCCGAAAACGGGGAGGTTTTTTTGTTGCCAAAATGACGGCAAAATGATAAGCTGGGAACATTACCTATACACCTTTAAGCGACACGTATGGCTACACTCATACCGATCATTGGACTCGAAATTCATGTGGAATTGAAGACAAAAAGCAAGATGTTTTGCGGTTGTGCCAACGACCCTTTTATTGCCAAACCCAATGTTAATATTTGTGAAGTTTGTTTGGCTCACCCGGGGACACTACCGGTACCAAACAAAACTGCTATTGAGTGGACGATGAAAATAGCCAAGGCGTTGAGTTGTGAAATTGCTAAAGAAAGTAAGTTTGATCGTAAACACTATTTTTATCCGGACCTGCCGAAGGGCTACCAGATTTCGCAGTATGACCAGCCGGTGGGAGCGCGGGGGCACATCGACCTTACCATTACCTCGGTGAACCACCGCCCCGCCGCGCGAATTGGGGTAACGCGGGTTCACCTTGAAGAGGATACTGCCAAACTTTCCCACGATGTTGCGGGTAATACGCTCGTGGATTTTAACCGTGCTGGGGTGCCGCTGGTGGAGATCGTATCCGAGCCGGACGTGCAGAGCGCCGCTGAAGCCAAAACATATTGCCAGGAATTGCAACTTATTTTCCGCTACCTTGGGGTGAGCGACGCCGACATGGAAAAGGGGCAGATGCGCTGTGAAGCGAATATATCGCTACAGGAAGAGGGCAAGTTTACGAATGACAATGGAGTTATCAAGCCGATTGGGGATTATGAACTTAATTCTAAAGTTGAGGTCAAAAATATCAATTCCTTCCGCGCGGTGGAGAAAGCTATTGAGTATGAAATTAAACGGCAGACCGCGTTGATTGAGAAAGGTGAAAAGTGGCAGCAGGAAACGCGAGGCTGGGACGACAATAAACAGGGAACAGTGCATCAGCGTTTCAAAGAAACTGCCGCGGATTATCGTTATTTCCCCGAACCGGACATCCCGCCGTTTAAACCTACGGAACTGGTCGGCCCTCTTACCAGCCCGGAGATGCCCATCCAGCGGCGAGAACGGCTCCACGCGCAATATGGATTTTCCTACGCGGATGCGTATATCCTCACGGCCGACAAAGCGTGGGCGGAATACGCGGAGCAGATGATGATGGAACTTGATACGTGGCTACATGATTTGCCTGAAACGCATGACTGCGTGGACGAAGACAAGAATACCGACCGTCCAACCGCGTGTAAAACGGGGCAGGATTTGATACGACTTGCCGGCGGCTGGCTTACGAGCAAACTCATGGGCGCCATGAATGAACGCAAAATTGATATTCGCGCGCTCAAAGTGAAGCCAGAGAATGTCGCGGAGCTTGTCGCACTCGTGTATGCTAACCGAGTGAACTCCACCAACGCTCAAAAAATTCTTATTGAGATGATTGAGTCGGGTGTGGATATGGATCCGACGCATGTTATGGAAGAGAAGGGCTACGGCCAAATTTCTGACGAAGGTAGGGTTGGCACGGTGGTGGACGAGGTTATCAAAAATTACCCGCAACAGGTGGAGCAATTTAAATCTGGAAAAGATCCGATTATCAAGTTCCTCATTGGTATGGCAATGAAGGCGACGGAGGGGAGCGCGGATCCACAGGTGGTGGAGAAGTTGTTACGAGAACGACTGAGGTAGGTCTGGATAAATACCAAGTGCGCCCAGTTACAACTAGCTCAATTGTCATCCCCGTGAAAACGGGGATCCAGAGTGCTTGGCCACTGGATTCCCGCCTGCGCGGGAATGACATGTTGTAAATAGCCACGTGTGGACAAGGCCTTTGACCGCCCAATCCCCTTTTGTTACACTATGTCAGATATGCAATACATCCTAACTAAACTCAGCAGTTCCTAACATAATAACGGCCATCCGCGAGGGTGGCTATTTTATATATGCAACCATGGAATCTTAAGGAGCAACTCCTCGAACAAATAAAACAAAAAGGTGGGTGGGTAAACTGCCACGCGCATTTTGATAAGGCTTTTTATATTACCAAAGAAGGTTTGGATAAGAGCATGGTTGATATGGAGGTGAAGTGGCTTATGAGCGACGATATCAAACGCAAATCAACGGAAGAGGAAATTGAAACTCGCATTCGCACGGCGCTTGATATGATGGTGGCGCAAGGAGTACGCGCGACAATTAGTTTTATTGATGCCTATGAAGCAGTGGGGCACAAAGCGATCGACGCTGCGAACCGAGTGAAAGAGGAGTACAAGGATAAAATTACGTTTATCACCGCGACACAGCCTTTGGGAGGCCTCATAAATCCGGAGGCACGCGCACTGTACGAAGCAATTACTGCGAAGGCTGACTTTGCTGGTGGTTTGCCGTCGAAAGACCGACCGAATGATGAAGAGAATTTAGATATTCTGTTTAGCATCGCTAAGAATTTGCACAAACCGATACATGTGCATATTGATCAGGAAAATAATCCAAATGAACGGGATACAGAAAAACTAATTAAATATACGTTAAAGCATGGTTACGAGGGTAAAGTTACTGCTATTCACGCTATCTCTGTTTCGGCGCAACCGAAAGAATACCGCCTGGAAATTTACAAGCAACTGGCTGCCGCTGGCATTGGCGTTGTTGTTTGTCCGTCGGCCGCGCTTGGCATGCGACAACTCGACCAATACACCGCACCGGTACATAATTCTATTGCGAACGTTCCGGAGATGCTTGAAGCTGGCGTGACTGTTGGCCTTGGTGTTGATAATGTGTACGACTACTATCAGCCATTTGTGGACGGTGATATGTGGGTGGAAATACGCATGCTGCAGGAAGCGTGCCGATACTACCATCTTGATCAATTGGTGGAGGTTGCAACGACTAATGGCGCAAAGCTACTCGGACTGGGAACAAACGCAACATCTTTTCAGCCTGTCATTGTGAGCGAAACGAAGTGAAGCGAAACAATCCCCTAGTTCGTGGTAAAGCCGTGGGATTGCTTCGTCGCTCGCTCCTCGCAATGACAAACTTTTAACTTAATTCATCTCTATGCCCAAAATTTGGCAATCCGCCTCCACCACCCTCCATCCACTCGTTGAAAAATACACAGTCGGCAACGACTATATTTTGGATCGAAGTCTGTTGCCTTTTGACATCGAAGCTTCCAAAGCGCATGCGAAAGCACTTCACAAAGCTAAAATCATCACCAATGTAGAGTTAAAAAAACTCACGACCGGACTCAATGAAATTTTGGCGCTACATAACAAAGGTGAGTTTGAGATTAAACCGTCTGATGAGGACTGCCACACGGCGATTGAAAATTATCTCATCGCCAAGTATGGCGATATGGGAAAGAAAATTCACACCTGTCGTTCACGCAATGACCAAGTGCTGGTCGCAACGCGATTGTATACGCGCAAAAAATTGAAACAAATTAGCGCGGAGCTCGTTGGACTCCAAAAAATATTTTTGAAGTTTGCCAAAAAATATCAGTTTGTCCCGATGCCCGGCTACACCCACACGCGACGCGCGATGCCATCGAGCCTGGGGCACTGGGCGGCGAGTTATCTCGAAGAACTCATTAATGATCATATGATTTTGCATTCGGCGTATGATTTGAACGACCAGAATCCGCTTGGTGCGGCTGCTGGGTTTGGCGTGAATTTTCCGATTGACCGCATGCTCACGACGAAACTCATGAAATTCAAACGTGTTCAAACTAATTCACTTTACTGTGTAAACAGTCGCGGACCAACCGAGAGTTACATTCTCTCCGTGCTGACGAAGATTATGATGACGCTCGGACGCCTCGCGAACGAAATGATTTGGTTTACCACGCCGGAGTTTGATTATTTCCACCTCCCGTACGAATTCACCACTGGCTCATCCATGATGCCACAAAAAAGGAATCCGGATGTTTTTGAAATTGTACGTAGCAATGTGAACGTGATTGTTGGACTTCAGACGCAGACGAAAGATATCTGCAAAAATTTAATTTCGGGTTATAATCGTGATACACAGTTAACGAAAGAACCGCTCATCAAGGCGCTTGGCATCACCCGTCGTAGTCTTGAGGTGCTGGCGCTGGTGATGTCCAAAATTACTCCCAAGGTTAACGTACTCAAAAAATCACTTTCACCGGAACTGTTTGCGGTGCACGAGGCGAACCGGCTGGTAATGGGTGGGATGCCGTTTCGTGACGCGTATCGAGAGGTGAAAGAGAATCTTGATAAGCTGAAAGTCCCGAATCCGGTGAAAGCGATTAAGGAAGTGACGTCGCTTGGAGGGCCGGGGAATTTGGCGCTGGAGAAGTATAAGATTGATAAACCACTT
>DATDTU010000051.1:0-7718 GCA_035290705.1 Patescibacteria group bacterium | reverse complement strand
ACTTTGTGTCTCGTACATATGCACACAGCCTCGTGACCGGAGTCGTGCCGTGGTGGATTGGCGGCGGGCAAGGCGGGGGCGGAAGATTTGGTGGGTTTGGAGGTTTTGGCGGAGGGTTGTCTGGTGGTGGTGGATCAAGTGGTAGGTGGTAACCGGTGTTTAAAATCAAAATTTAAGTTATCCACAGGATGAATATTGACTCCAGAATATATAGTCGGGTATACTTTTCTTATGGGAAAGCCAATAACTACAAGGCAAAAAGACCTTCTTGCCATAATATACGAGTATTTTAGAGATGCCGGATACCCTCCAACTATCGCTGAAATGCGTGAGCGCTTGAGCGTAGCTTCCAATCAATCGGTCATTGATTTACTAGGAAAGTTACGGGATAAGGGCATTATTCAGCGTAATCAAGGTAATGCCCGCAACGTCGCGATTTTGCCCCTGGGGTATGAAGCATTGGGTAAGCCCCCGCTCGTCCCATTTCTTGGGGTTACCACGGCCGGTGCTCCCATTGAAGCCGTGGAGATTAGCGGCGAGTGGCGAGAAATGCCGGGCGGTGTTGCAAAATTGCAATCGGATGTTTTTATGCTTCGTATTGCCGGCGATTCCATGATCAACGCGGGCATTGATGATGGCGATGCAGTTTTGGTTCAAACAAAAAAAGAATTTGTATCCGGTGAAATCGTGTATGCCCAAATGGGTGATGAGGGTACCATAAAACGATTCATGTCTGACGACAAACCGCCGTACGTGTATCTTAAGCCAGAAAATCCGAAGTACGAACTCATTCCTTTTACGCACGAGATGGAATTGAAGGGGAAAATTATTTCAGTTCTTAAAAATAATTATTGGCAGTCGGTAAAATAATAGATTCGACTAGCTCACTGCAGCCATGCCTACTAAAAAACCAAATAAAGCGGAAGAAATAATTGGAAAGATTTTTAGAGACGCTGAATTGCTCTATGGCCTCAAGGAATTTGAGGGCGCTATATTCAACGCGGCGCTGACCATTACCGAAGATGAACCCAATCGTTTTTTTATTGTTGATCTAAAAAGCGGTAAGAAGCGCCTTGTGTTTGACGCCAAGAAAAATGCGGGCAAGCCGGAAGAAATCGTCCGCCAGCTTTGGCTCTATAAACTCCACACTCGCTATAAGTATCCGTTTGAACGCATGGAAACGGAGAAAAGTGTTCACTTTGGTCGAGAAATTCATGCCAAGGCCGCGGATATTGTCGTGTACAAAAAAGATAAAATTACGCCCTACATTATCGTTGAGGTTAAGGCGCCCAGCGAAAAGAAGGGGCAGGAACAGTTAAAGGCATATTTAAGCGCGGAGGGTTCGGAGATCGGCGTTTGGTCAAACGGCATGGACAAAGTGATTTTGTATCGTCCGTATCCTCGGGAGTACGAATCGTTGAGTGAGCTTCCCGCGGCTGATCAGACGGTGGACGATTTGTTTGCCATCAAGAAAACATGGAACGATTTGACTCCGAAATTTGACTTCATCAAAGTTGTTAAACGCATAGAAGAATTAGCCCTGGCTGGTTCCGGCGGGAATGTGTTTGAGGAAATTTTCAAACTTATTTACGCCAAGCTCTACGATGAGCAAATGGCACTCCATAAAAGAGAAAACAGAGAGGTGTTATTCCGAAGGTACAAAGATCCCGAGAAAACCTACGAAGTAGTCAACGGACTTTTTAAGGAAGCTGTACAAGAGTGGCCCGACACGTTCGAGCCGTCAGACAAGATAAGGCTGACCGCCGCCCGTCTTAATATTTGCGTGCCGTTTATGGAAGATATTCGACTGTTTGAACTGGGGCAGGGCGAGTACGAAATTGTGGACGGCGCATTTGAGCATCTTATTACCGAGGTTTCTAAGGGGAAAAAGGGGCAGTACTTTACGCCGCGACATGTCATCAAAATGTGCGTCAAGATGCTGAATCCAAAGGGAAACGAGTATGTAGTAGACCCGGCGTGCGGTTCTGGTGGGTTCTTGCTCCACGCGATGTACCACGTCTGGGACAATTTTCTCAAAAACGAGGCGGCAAAAAAGGCGTACGCTGCCAAATATCTTTTCGGAACCGATTTTGATGACAATATGCGGCGTATTTCGCAAGCGCTCATGCTCATCGCTGGCGACGGCAAGCACCACATTTTCAAACGCGATTCTTTGGACTCGCGTGAGTGGACGGGGGTGGATGCGGAAGATGCGCGTGTCGCACTTAAATCTCTTTTGCAAATTCTTGAAAATAGCGAAAGCGATAAGGAAAATCGTTTAACCTACCGGCATTTGAATTTTGATATTTTGCTCACGAATCCGCCCTTTGCCGGAGAGAACCCGGAACAAGGGCTTCTGCGCCAGTACGAATTGGCTAAAAAAGAAGGGGGTAAGCTTCGCAACAACGTTGAGCGGCACATCTTGTTCATCGAACGCACGCTCGATATGCTTCGTCCAGGTGGGCGTATGGCCATTGTCCTGCCGCAGGGGGTACTCAACAACACCAATATGGAGTACGTGCGCGAGTACCTGTTTGATAAAGCTCGTATTCTCGCTGTCGTGGGTCTGCACGGTAATACATTCAAGCCGCACACGGGCACAAAAACGAGCGTGCTTTTTTTGCAAAAATGGCCCTCCTCCGCCGAGGCTTCGGAAGGGCAGGGGCAACTCAAGGATTACCCTATCTTTATGGCTGTTTCAAAACGGGGAGGCAAAGACAACTCGGGCGATTACATCTACAAAAAAGATGCGAGCGGCAACTACGTGCATGACGCCAAGGGCCGCAAGGTGCTTGACCATGACCTAGATGAAATCGCGGAAGGGTTTTTGAAGTTTGCGGGGGAACAGAAATTTAGTTTTTGGGAATCAAATTATGCCGATCAATAAATACTTTAAAGATATAAAAACGTGTTTCTGTTTTCTTGATGAAACAGGTTTACTTTATAGCGCGAGAGATAAATTTTTTGCTTTGGGTATCGTAAAATGTAGTGAGCCGCAAAGACTTTATAATCGAATTAGAAAAATTCGACAACGGTACAATTATGACCACGAAATAAAATGGGCACGATTAGATGGAAGGATTAGATTTGATATTGCCAGAGAACTTTTTAATGTTTTTTTACTGGAAGACGCTACGTTCAATTGCATTATTCTTAATAAAGATGAATTGGATTTTCAGCAACATTTCCAAAACAATTTGTATAAAGTATACCAAAATTTTTCAATTGCTTTATTAAAACTCGTTATCGGGAAAAATCCAGAGGAAGTCATTACTGTATTGGCAGACGATTATTTTTCGCCAGATGGTACAGATTTAGAGGATAAAATCAAAAGATTTATCAATGATCATTACCAACAATTTATCATTACGGGCGTGTGCCAAATTAATTCTAGGTCTTCTGATTTATTGCAATTGACTGATGTAATACTCGGAGCAATCTTATATGACCTTAAAAAACAAACCGGTTTAATAGAGGATCAAAACACATACAAGAGAAAATTCCTAAATTTTTTATACCAAAAACTTAACATAAGGAAATCTTTTTTTGTAAACTCACTAGGATTCAAAACGAGGAATTATGTTTTGTCGGGAGATAAAATAAGGGCGACTATTTTTGACAGCAAACGATCTCGGGCAAGTAAATTTGTAAATAAAATAAAAACAAGCCATGGCCCGCAATGGGCGACGCTTGTTTTTTGTAGACGCTATGAATAATAGAATCTACATCACTATGTTATCAAAGGAGAAAGAATTGTCAATACTACCTGTGGATAAGGCAAAAAGTCGCAAAAAAGAGCCCTGAATTAGAGCAAAGCTCGCCACGGGATAGGCAAAATTAGTTTTTGGAAGTGAATCAATTAATATTATTATGGCCGCGTATTCAATAATTCAAAAATCTCAACTCGAAGGCGCGAAGCGGCTGGACGCGGAGTATTATCAGCCAGAATACTTGATTTTAGATTCCTTGAGGAAAGTTTCAGGCAATATTTTATCGGAAGTGGCACATTGTATATCTGGTTTTGCGTTTCCAAGTGAAGAGTTTTGTAAAGAAGGGGAATCACCAATGGTGAAAATGACACAGATAGTTGGGGATGGTTTTGTGAACTTAAAAAACTCTGAGTACTTATCCCGTGAGTATTGTAGAAAATTCAGTGATATCTGTAGAAGCTTTGAGACACGGAGAGGGGATATCGTTGTAGCTCTAACGGGTGCAACAATTGGAAAGTCCGGAATTGTTCTAAGTGATCATGCACTTCTAAACCAACGTGTTTTATTATGTAGAGCAAAAACAGTTTCTACTGGTTATTTGTGGGCACTATTGAGTAGTAAAATTTTTCAGAGTTTTATCATTCGTGGTGCGTTAGGTGGAGCGCAGCCAAACGTAAGTCCGAAATATGCTACTTCTTTTTTTGTTCAAAGTATAAGTGAGAAAATAGGAATTGAAATTAAGGATTTGACTGATAAATCAATAGATCTGCTGGAGGAATCGGATTCTCGCTACTCCCAAGCTGAGGATTTGTTTTTGGAAAAATTAGGGCTAAAAGATTTCAAGGCTAATGAAGATTTGTACAGTGTCGTCAATTTTTCCGACATTCAAGGGGTCAATCGTATGGACGCCGAATACTTCCAACCGAAATACGAAAAGCTTATCTCGGTTTCGCGCGCGCATGGAGGTAAGGCACTTGGTGAACTTGTAACGGTGAAGAAAGGTTTTGAGCCGGGTGCGGACGCCTACGAAGACGATGGGAAGTTGTTTATTCGCGTCAGCAATATCTCCAAGCACGAACTTATTGATAAGGATCAAAAGTATATCAACAAAAAACTGTATGAAGAATTAAAAAAGGAGTATGAGCCAAAAAGGGGCGAGATATTGCTTACAAAAGACGCATCGCCTGGGGTGGCGTATGCCCTTGATGTGGCCGTGGAGGGTATTATTTCTAGCGGTATTTTGCGGCTGAAGCTAAAAGAAGAAATCAATCCGGACTATTTGGCACTTTGTATAAATTCAGTTGTTGGGCAGATGCAAGTCGAGCGTGACGAGGGAGGCTCCGTCATCGCTCATTGGAAGCCGGAGCAAGTAAAAAACCTACTTGTTCCGATCTTGTCGAAACCGATTCAGCAAAGCATTGCCGAGTTAGTGCGGCAGTCTCATGAGGCCCGAAAGCAAGCGCAGGAGCTTTTGGAAGAAGCCAAACATAATGTCGAGGAAATGATAGAGAATCAAAAATAATCTAAGAAAGTCTAAGTTTATGCCAAAACTTATTTTCGACATTGAGACGGTTGGAGAAAACTTTGACGAGCTGGATGCAACCACCCAGGATGTTTTAACGCGGTGGATTAGGAAAGAATCCAGCAGTGAAGCGGAATATCAAGAAGCCCTTGAAGAACTCAAAGACGGCCTTGGCTTTTCACCGCTAACCGGCGAAATTGTCGCCATCGGGGTTTTGGATCACGAGAAGCAGAAAGGCGCTGTTTATTTTCAAGCGCCAGGCGAACAGATTATAGAAAGCGAAGAAAACGGGATCAAGTTCAAGCAGATGACCGAGAAGGAGATGCTGGAGAGTTTTTGGAACGGCGCAAAAAATTACCAAGAATTCATCAGTTTCAACGGGCGGAGCTTCGACGCGCCCTTCCTCATGATTCGATCAGCCATTTATGGCATCCGTCCGACCAAAGATTTGATGGAGGGAAGGTATCTTTATCAGCAGCGCACCGCACGGCACATCGACCTGCTCGACCAGTTGACGTTCTACGGCGCCGTCCGGCGTAAGGGGAGCCTCCACCTCTGGAGCCGTGCGTTCAATATTGAGAGCCCTAAGGCGCATGGCGTGACCGGTGATGACGTAGGTCCGCTCTTCAAAGCGAAGAAGTACCTGGACATCGCGAAGTACAACGTTGGTGATCTACTGGCGACGCAGCAACTTTACGAACGGTGGGAGAAATACATCAAGTTTTAAACAGCACATGGTCATCGGCATTGACGCCTCGCGGGCGAACAAAACAGAACGAACCGGTACAGAGTGGTACTCGTACCACGTGATTCAGCAGTTGAAGGCTATCGTACCGGCAGATGTGACCGTGCGTCTGTACACACGGGAACCTCTGCGGGGAGCCTTAGCTGAGCTTCCCCCAAACTGGGAAGAGCGTGTACTCGCCTGGCCGCCAACGTACCTCTGGACCTTGCTGCGGTTGTCGCTAGAGATGTGGTTGCACCCGCCAGACGTACTCTTTGTGCCCGCCCACGGGCTGCCATTGGTGCTTCCCAAGCGCACGGTCGTGACCATTCACGATATTGGTTTTATGCGGTTTTCCAAGCTCTACAAGTGGCGGCAAGTTATCTACCACCGCTACGTCGTACGCCGAGCGCTGCGCCAGGTCGCAGCTATTATCACCGTATCTGAGTTTAGCAAGAAGGAGCTTGAGTTAGTCTTTCACCCTCGTGTCACGCCGGTTGTCATACCGCTTGCGCACGATAGAGCAGCGTACCATGCAGCCATTCCTGCTGAGGCGGTGGCCAGTGTGAAGAATCGTTACCAACTCACCTTGCCGTACTTTATTGTCGTCGGTCGACGCGAGAGAAAGAAAAATATCGAGCGTATTGTAGCGTCTTTTGCGGAGTTTAAAAAAATAGATACTCAAGGGTACGCGTTAGTTCTCATTGGTCTTGAAGGTTACGGCTGGGCTGAAGCCAAAGCTCGTATTAACCGTGCCGGCTGTCAGACCGCAGTCAAAGTTTTGCAGTGGGTGCCAGAGGGGGATATGTCAGCCCTGCTGGTCGGCGCAAGAGCACTCGTTTTCCCGTCGCTCTACGAAGGGTTTGGTCTACCCATTCTTGAAGCTATGGCAGTTGGCACGCCAGTTATAACGAGCGATAAGGGGGCTCCTCGAGAGGTGGCTGGCAAAGCGGCTCTTCTGATAGACCCCAGGAGTGTGGAATCTTTGGTGGATGCCATAAAAAAAATTGCCACTGATGAAATATTTTCAGCAACCTTACGGCAGGCCGGTTTCAAGCGCGCGACAGAGTTTAGCTGGCAAAAAACAGCCGAGGCGACTTGGCAGGTGCTACGTTCTACGAGCTGAGTAGCGCAATAGCGTGGCTGTATTTTCCGTTCCCGCCAGAGGCGGGCAGGGTTCGCTTGAGGTAATGCCCAAATTTCACTATACTTAAGCCCATGGAAACGACTCTCTTTAAGGGGTTGATCGGCCAAGAGCGGTGGCAGAAGTACTTTGCGGAGGTTCTGGCGCGGCAGAAGATGAGCCATGCCTACCTTTTCTCTGGCCCGGAGCACCTCGGCAAACGTACGTTTGTAGGAGCCGTGGTTCGCTCGCTTCTCTGTGCATCTCCAGCCACGAGTGGTGTACCGTGTACTCACTGTGCCTCCTGCCGTGCCTGGCGTGGTGAGGCGCATCCGGAGCTTGTCGAGCTTAAGCTTAAGCTCGAGGCAACGAGCGTAGGAGTCGAGGAAGTGCGAGGCTTTATTCAAGCTCTCGTAAGTACTCCAAGCCTCGGGAAGTACCGCGTCGGTGTGCTCCGCGACGTCAATCAAATTACGCTGGAAGGTTTGAGCGTATTGTTAAAAACGATCGAAGAACCAGCTCAGTCAGTCGTGCTGCTGCTTGTGGCCGATCGGCTGCACCCATTACCAGCGACGGTGCAGTCTCGCCTCCAGCATTGCGTCTTTACACCAATGAAGAGAGCTGCCTTAGCGGTAGCGC
>DATDTU010000050.1:0-5198 GCA_035290705.1 Patescibacteria group bacterium | reverse complement strand
CTCGTCGGCCGCGAGGCCTCGCTCGGGATGACAAACGGGATGTCGAAACATGTTTTGGATCGCTGGATAATGGCCAAGCTCCATGAGCTGGTTAAAGAAGTTACAGAAGGATTAGAAAATTACAAACTTGCCGAAGCCAGTAGGCCGATTGGGGATTTTATTACCGAACTGTCACAATGGTACGTGCGACGGATTCGTGATCGCGTCAAAGACGGTTCGGACGAAGAGAAAGCGGCCGCGCTGGGGACGTTGCGCGAAGTGTTGTTGACCCTCTCCAAACTCATGGCACCATTTACACCGTTTATTGCGGAACGGGTGTGGCAAGAGCTAGAAGCTATAAGCTACAAGCTAAAAGCTGAATCGATTCACCTTCAATCCTGGCCCACATACCACGCCGAACACCACGACCACACCGTGCTCGAACAAATGGCTGTGGCCCGAAAAATTGTCGAAATGGGTCTCGCGCTTCGGGCTGAAAATAAGCTCAAAGTTCGTCAACCACTCGCTGCTCTCCTCATGAATAAAGAAAGCATGAGCCATGAGCTGCTACAGATGATTGCTGAGGAACTGAATGTCAAAAAGGTTGAGTTCGCGGAGTACCAAGAGCCAGGGAATGGGTGGATGGAAAAAGTGGATGGCGAAATTAAAGTCTGGTTACATACTACAGTTGACGAACAGCTCAAAAAGGAAGGGTTGCTTCGCGAGGTTATCCGCACCATTAACCAAATGCGCAAAGAGCAAAAGTTGACGATCGCGGATCGGGTGGTGATTAGTTACCACACTGACGACAGAGAACTGCAGCAAGTGTTTAGTGAGTTTGGAGAAGAGATACAAAAGGCAGTGTTGGCCGATCAGGTGGTGGCTGAAAAAGTAACCGAAGTTGCACCTTTAGAAATTGAAGGCAAAACGGTCCGTTTGATGTTATCCCCAGGTTGAGTTAGGTAGAAGTTCTCAACTAACCCACTTTCTGCTATACTATATATATTCCCCTATATTTAACCCAAACGTCTATGATTCTCGGCCATTGATTAGCTCCCCTCCGGGGGGTTATAAAAAACTTCGGTACTAGTACCGAAGTTTTTTAATCCTTCGGGAATCCTTGACAGGAAGAGCGTTTTTGCATATAGTACGGAAGAAATCTTTGTACTATTATATACGCATATGATGACCGTCCAACAAATCTTCGACCTCGGAATCAAGCTCGGCATTGCCGCCGACCCCCGTGGCGCCAAAGGAGTAAAGAAGTATCTCGATCGGGTAAAACGAGACTATAATGATCTTAAACCCAGTGATAAGGAATACTTTGATGTCGAAAACCTAAAGAACCCCTACCCGGATAGCCGCGTCCATGTGAATGACGGAAAAACCAAAGTGAAGCGCGTGTTGGCGGGTATTGACATTACCGCGAGCGACATCATCCTCGCCTCACAGCTCAGCGAACGCGGCAAAAAGATAGATTTGGCCATTGCTCACCATCCCGTCGGTATGGCGCTTGCCAACTTGCATGAGGTAATGGAAATGGGAATCAGCATGTACGAAGCCGAAGGCGTGCCGGTGCATTTGGCGGAAAAGATTATGGAAGAGCGCATGAATGAAGTGGGAAGAAGCTTGCACCCCGTCAACCACTATCGAGAGGTAAGCGTGGCAGAACTTTTGGGAGTGAATTTCATGAACACCCATACCATCACCGATAACTTGGTTGATAAATTCGTCGGCGACTATCTGAAAAAAAGAAAACCGGAAACCATAAAAGATCTGATGGACGCTCTTATGGAATTGCCGGAATATCAAATCGCGAAACGTTTGGGCAGCGGACCTAAAATCTATGCGGGTAGCCCCAGTCACCGCGTCGGTAAATTTTTGGTAGAAATGACGGGCGGAACCGAGCCTTCAGCGAAGATCTATCAAGAATATTCACGTTCCGGTATCAGTACCATTGTGGGCATGCACATGCGAAAAGAAACGGTAGATAAGGCAAATGAATCGCAGCTTAATATCGTTACCGCTGGCCACATGTCTTCCGATTCCCTGGGTATGAACCTCTTCCTCGATGAGCTTGAGAAGCGTGGGGTGGAGATTGTGCCGTGTGGGGGACTCATTCGGGTGAGTAGGAATAAGAAAAAGAATTAATCTGTTCAACGATACACGATGCACGTAAAACGATACATGGACAATAAGGTCCAATTGATGTATCGTTATATGTGTATCGTGTATTTTTATCTATGATATCCGTCATCCAAGGCAAAATCATCAGTAATCACGAAAACCAAGTCGTGATTATGACCTCCGGTGGCGTTGGTTATCGCGTACTGGCCAGTCCAAACGCCGCGCAGATGTGTTCGGTGGGGTATGATGTGACGCTAGAGGTGTATCTCTCAGTAAAAGAAGATGCTCTTGATCTTTTTGGTTTCGCCGGGCCGGCGGAGAGAGAGTTGTTTAAAAATTTTCTCACCGTCAGCGGCATTGGTCCAAAAACCGCTTTACATCTTTTGTCCCTCGGTTCAGTAGAAGAAATAACGCTCGCGATCGGTCGCGGTGATATTGAATACCTAACCAAAGTTAGTGGCATTGGGAGGAAAACAGCAGAACGGATTATCGTTGAACTAAAATCCAAAGTTGCCAAGGATATGCAGGACGCGGGAGTGGTTATTCAAAGCGACGCGCTGACGGATGTGATCGACGGCTTGGTGACACTTGGATATTCGGTGCTCCAGGCGCGTGACGCGGTGAAGAAGTTGGATCCGAATGGGAAGACGAGTGAGCAGTTGTTGCGGGAAGCGCTGAGGGTAATTAAGTAAAATTGATTTCACGATACACGATTCACGTATTACGATACAATTCGATTATGAATCGTTTTACATGTATCATGAATCGTGTTGTGTATTAGGCCTTAGATATTCTTTCAACATACGCTCTCCATCCCGCCTCCCGATACATCTTCGCCTCCGCCACCACATCCTCCGCCTCATAAATTCCTCGTCCGACAATAATTACGTCGGATTTTTTTTCGCTGATAACATGTTCGGGAGTATCGTATTGTTGACCAAGCGCGTCACCAGTTTTGCCGAGATGAACGCCGGGAGTCATGTTGATAAAGCAGGGATCATCAACAAGCTGGTGGGTAGTAATAAAACCGATTACAAAATCTTTGTTATCTTTTGCCATTTGAATTGATGTCTCAGTATAGTTTCCCGTAGCTAAATTTCCTTTAGGCGTCATCTCCGCGAGAAGCAACAACCCTCTCCCCTTAGGTAATCCAATTTCCTTGAGACCCTGAATGATTCCTGGCCCGGGAACGGTATGGGTATTTACAATATCAGCCCATTCGACGATGTGGTACACACCTTTCGCGTATTGTAATTGTACCGTGTTCCCAATATCTGCGAATTTTCGATCCTCAAAAAATAAGAAGTTATGTTTCTTCGCCAATGCTTGGAGTGGTATAATCAAATCCCAATCAAAATCTTCCACGATATCAATGTGGGTTTTAAACAAGCAAATTTCCGGACCCAGCTCGTCCGCCAATCGCAACATTTCCGCTTTGCTCGTCGCATCTGCGGCAAAGCAGAGATTCGTTTGTTTCTCGTCCATGAGAGTGAGCAGGCGTTTGGCAGTGGGGTTGCTACAGTGCTCCGCGCGTTGGGTGTAGGTAAGCATAAAATTATATTTTTTGTTGCAAATATTTTTTACCATGACCAACCGTAACATTAATGGGAACATTTTTTTGGCATAGCGGACAGTCTTTTTCATCGAACGAACGGACACGCAGTTCGGCGAGTGCTACAAATGGCACACCGAAAGTTTGGCTGCTAACGAGTTCCGGGTCTTTGTTTAGCATAACACTCGCAGCCACAATTTTTCCACCCGCCTCCTGCACTACCTGTATAACTTTTTTAAGCGATTCACCCGTCGTGGTGAGATCCTCAATGACTAACACCTTTTTACCTTTTACAAAGGCATCATAACCGCGGGTCAGCTGTAAGTTTCCATCAACTTTCTCCGCGTACACGCTATATATCTCTTTGCCTTTTATTTTTGATAAATGATACGCGGCCCATTGCGACAGAATGATTCCCCCCATCGCCGGCGCCGCTACCGTATCGATGTCGTGGTTTTTGAATGTTTCGGCAAAAAGCTGCCCGATTCGAGAGGTTTCTTCTGTATGCGGAAAAAGCGCGTCCTTATTTACATAGCCTTCGAGGTGACGTCCAGAGGTTCCAACAAAATGATCGTTCAATAAAACTGCTCCAACTTTTTGTAAAATTTCTACAACTTCGTTAGACATAGCATTTAAAAATTATGTTTCACCCCGCTTTTATCACGATGATATTTTCCAAACTCAGTAATTTGGTTGGCAAGCTGCCCGGAGACGACTGGTCCCTCCACGCACATGGTAATTCCGAGCGGATCTACACAACACTGACCGCATACTCCGAATCCACATTTCATATAGCGCTCGATACTAATTTCACATTGTACTCCGAGGTCAGTGCAAGTATCAAGCACCTTTCTTTCCATGAGTTCAGGTCCGCAAGTGACGACGAGAGTTTCTTTATTGTCATTCCCGCGTAGGCGGGAATCCAGCGTCTTGATCCCCGTTTCCACGGGGATGACAGCTGTAGAGGGATCCTTCGCTCCGTTCAGAATGACAGTGAGTAAGTCGGTCACATAACCTTTGTACCCATTGCTTCCATCGTCAGTAGCCAGGTGGACGGTGACGCCGTCCAAATTTTTGACCCGATCCTCAAACAGCAAATGTTCCGCGCTCCGCGCGCCGACGCAGAAATCGACAGTTGATCCGAGCTTTACTACTTCCTCCGTCAAAAATCCCAAGGGCGCAGCACCATAGCCACCAGCAACCATAATATAATGTGTGTTTGGTTTTACAGAAAAAGCTGTTCCGTATGGACCACTGATACCAACTCGATCACCAACTTTCATCTCAAACAACTCTTTCGTCAAAGGACCCCGGTTAAAAATAGTTAAACCAAATTTTTTACCGTCGTCATAGCCAACCGAAAAAGGTTTTTGGTCGAGTCCAGGGATCCAGAGCATGACGAATTGGCCGGGTTTGCTGTTCAACGGATAAGAGAAATAAAAAGTTTTGACGGATGGGGTTTCGTCGACGATGTTGGTAATTGGTATGAATGTAGGTAAACCATCAAACATAATATCTCCTTAGTATCTACTTAGCATCC
>DATDTU010000049.1:0-6474 GCA_035290705.1 Patescibacteria group bacterium | reverse complement strand
TATCGCCGGCCACACCCACCCCAGCACCATGAATGCTCCAGTGACGCCAGCAAACAACCCAAACACCGTCGCTACAATGAGCAGCTTAAGGCGCCCCCAGCGACGATGGGTATCAATACTACACGTTGGGGGAGGAAGGTGCGGAGGAACCATAGCAAAAAATTCTAATATCTAATTTCTAAGTTTCAAACAATGGAACAATTCGGTTGTCATCTTGAGCGGAGCGAAAGATCTCTATCAGTCGTTTTTTCGATAACTGGAGAGAGATTCTTCGCTGCACTCAGAATGACAATTGGTATTGAAAATTAATAATTAATAATTAAAAATTATGTTTACCGCCATCTCACAATAAAAAGTAAAAACACTGCCATGAGCGCCGCGTTCAAAACAAAAAACCGTCCTTGTCTTGTCCAATCGATTCCGTCTGGTGACAAATGAAACCGGAAGAGGCGCCACAAAAGATACCATAGCCACGTGATAACAAGCCCGCTTACTAAATAGCCGGTGGGCCAGAGGAGTATCACCCCAGCCAATTCTACAATAATAACAAACATGATAGCAAGATGCAGTAAAAAATTATTATTTTTTTCAATACCATACACTCGCCACCACCAACCACTGATAGCCACGGAAACAAAGACAGTACCGACCAGACCAAGAGCAAGGGTCTGATACTGAGCCAACTGAAAAATGGCGAGCGAATATACACCACTCCAAACTCCTACCATGCCTACCGCTGTCATAAGAAATTGCCAGCGGCGTAGTGGTTTAACCGCGAACGTAAGGGTGGTCTCGTCTTTGGGCACCAGCCAAAAACTAATGCTCGGTATAAACCAATAGATACTCCCTACCAGTTCCCAGGTCCATTGCGCGTCCATAAAAATGAGTAACGCCGCCAGCCCCAGGTTAAAAACAGCCAAAGAAAAAAAATGTCCCCAGTGACTCACCGCGCGCGGATAAAACATGCATTGCTGCAACACTGCCCACCAGAGAAGACGAATAGCGAACCAGAGTCCGAGGAGTAAGGGAGTGGTGATGTTCGTGAGCCACCATAACAAAAGCGCCCCCACAATAAAATCGAGCATGGCCGCGAGCCGCGGATGGAAAGAAATAAGTTTACGAAAAGACATAAGGCAGGAAGAGACAAATATTCTTCAGTATATACCAACTACGCTCAAAAAGAAAGAGCGCTGGCCCGCGTTGCTTTTTTAAAAATGTAATGCTAGAATTGCCGTACGTACCTATGTCAGCACTTGCCACGAACAAACGCGCTACCTTTGATTATGAAATCCTCGATACCATTGAGGCGGGATTGGTGCTTACCGGACAGGAAGTAAAATCAGTGAAGCAAGGACACATGAGCCTTGCTGGTTCCTTCGTTACATTTCACAAAAAAGACGCGCTCCTCACCAACGCCCGCATTAGCCCCTACCCCCAAGCTGGACCGCTACCGAGCTATGACCCCACCGCGAGCCGCCGCCTCCTCCTGCGCAAAAAAGAAATCAATTACCTAAGAGGAAAATCCCTCCAAAAAGGCTTGACAATCATCCCCCTCAAGGTGTATACTAAAAACCGCTTCATAAAAATCGAAGTCGCCGTCGCCCGCGGGCGACATACCTACGATAAACGGGAAGTTATCAAGAAAAGAGAAGTACAAAGAGAAATAAGAAGAGCACAGAAATGATGGGAGTGCCGGGTTTCGACAGGAACTCCTCTGCTAACTCGCATACCGAGATGGCTACAGATCTCGTAAATAGCTGTGGCAACTATATAAGTGCCAACTTATATCAAAAAGCAAGTATGGCTATGAACAAATTGTTCAATAGCTTTACCCCTGCTCTAGCTTTGGCCTAGCGCCATCGCCATCGTACCGGTAATATCTAGTAGCCGACTACGGTGTAACTCACTAGGTGTAGGAAGCTTGTTCTGTCAGTAACCTGCTTCCGAAAGATTCACTGACTCGCCAACTATCTTTTCGCTCCCTTTCGAGCTAGTTGGTCAACTACCAAGAGAGCTACGTATGTAGAAGGTTAGTAGAAAGTTACCTGGACGCGAGTTCAACTCTCGCCACTTCCACTCGACGCGCCTCTGCGCTACGCTGGAGGCTTGCTCGTGGTCTACGTTCCAGGCTGACGCCTGGAACTCCGACCCCAAGTAAAGCGTCGAGTGCCTCGAGCGAAGCCCCGATTCGCATCGGGGCGAAGTCGAGAGGCTCGTTCGTTTTTCAAACAAGAAACAAAAAGAGCTATGTCCTCTTGGTATTTCTATATCGCGCGCTGTATCGATGATTCGTTGTATATAGGAGTCACAACCAATACAGCAGAAAGAATTATCCGACACAACGCCGGAGAGGGCGCTCAATGGTTCAGACAACATGGTCCAGGTAAAATAGTATATACCGAATCGTATCCTGATTATCTCACAGCCCACCGCCGCGAACTGCAAGTAAAGAAATGGTCGCGTCGAAAAAAAGAAAATCTAATTAAAGGATTGAAGCCGTAACTCGAAATTAAATCCATCACCAATGAGAATCACCCACCGCCGAAAAAAAGAAGAACCGAAAAAGCTTTACCGCTACAACGAGGGGATTACCGCTCCGCAAATTTTGGTATTAGATAAGGACGGCGCGAATTTGGGAGTAATGAGCACCATGCAAGCAGTGAGCCGCGCTCGGGAAAACGGAATGGACTTGGTAGAAATTAATCCTAAGGTAAATCCGCCCGTTGCCAAAATCATTGACTTTGGCCAATTCCGCTACCAACAAGAAAAAGAGGCGCGCATCGCTAAGGCTCACCAGCATGTGGTAGAGCTAAAGGGAGTGCGACTGTCGCTCCGTATCGGCCGACATGATTTGGAAATTCGCAAAAACCAAACATTAAAATTTTTAAATGAAGGCAACAAGGTAAAAATCGAACTCATCCTACGCGGACGCGAACTGCAACAAACTGCTCTTGCCCTCGAAGTAGTGCGTAATTTTGCCAAGGAAGTAAGCAGTGTAGAAAGCGTCCGCTTCGAACAGCCGGCGGAAAGACAAGGAAATAAAATTACCGCGATTATCGCCAAGAGTTAACACTTTTAATCAGTCTAAATCCCTTTATGAAATTAAAAACCCACAAAGCAACCAGTAAAAGATTCCGCATTACCAAAACAGGCAAAATCGAAAAACGCACCTCCGGTCAGAACCACTTCAACTCCCGCGAGTCCGGCAAAGTCGGTCGCAACAAAAAGTCCGATGTTATCGTAAGCCGCACTTTAAAGGACGTGATGAAGGTGGCATTACCAAACTAATAGAATCCGAATCAACCGATCTTATCCGAATCTACAAATATCCTAATAATAACGAATTGGTCGTTAACAAATTTGTAGGATTCGGAAATTCGTAGATTCGGCTTTCATTCGTAGATTAGGATTACATTATTAAAATTATATGACCAGAATAAAAGGTGGCATCCTCCATGCCAAACGTCGCCGCGGCATTCTCAAGCATACCAAAGGGTACCGCTGGGGCAGAAAATCCAAAATCAAATTAGCCAAAACCGCGAAGATGAAAGCAGGCCAATACGCGTTCGATTCCCGTCGCACCAAAAAGCGAATTAATCGCGGCCTCTGGAACGTACGCATTAACGCCGCTGTTCGTAAGTCAGATATGAGCTACAGCGAGCTCATGGGCTTGCTCAAAAAGAAAGGCGTATCTCTCGACCGCAAAGTACTCTCTGAGATCGCCCAAAAATTCCCCGCTCTCTTTAATAAGATCGTAGAGGTAGTCCGTTAACAAACCCTATTTTCCCTCATTTTAGCTCATAAATTATCCACACCGACGCTTGTTGACAGAAAGAGTGAAATAGTGTATTATGGTTTTATTCTAAAAGGCCTTGAGATGTGTCTGGTACCTGGGAGAAACGCCCCCTCCTTCGTTTCTTTCCTTCTATCAGACACTCCCAGGGCCTTTTTTTGTTGTTACTGGCCTGAAAATTTCAAGGCCGCAGCCGAAGGAATTTTCACTGGCAGTAACAATCCGCCGAAGCTCTTTTACCTACCGTGATCCACCACTTCAACCCCACCGGCTCTGACCAGTGAAAGGAATCTGGCTATTGGAGCGTAGGCGGATACTAGACCTAACTGGCAACCCACATTGACATTTCTAAAAAACTCTTATATAATTTGCTCACTACCTGGGTCGGTAGTTCAACTGGTTAGAGCACTGCCCTGTCACGGCAGAAGTTGCGGGTTCGAGTCCCGTCCGACCCGCCAGGGGATTTCGCATAAAGACAACTCAACGTGAGTTGTTTTTTGTTTGAGCTCTAAAGGAGCGTTTGCCATAATGTTATGGGGCTCTTTTAGTTTAAATGAAGATAAACTTTTGTTCTCGATGGTGAGGTTCCAAAGTAGCTTTTCGACAACAATATAACTCATAAAAATACCGCTCAGTAGGCGGTATTTTAGTTAGGGTGTTTTCACTTTGGAACTGCACTGTTATATTAACAGTTACGAAGCGTCATATACAGTGTCCACTTGAGTAAACTTGACAAAACGGGTTACTCGGTGTACACTGCTATTGATCAGTAATGATCACGAAATTTAAAGCTTAAGGGCTCCGCAAGGAGTCCTTTTTGCTGCCTATGATATTTTTATCTCTCTACCCCAACAGATGAAATTTCTAATTTTTTGGATATCGAAAATAGTTAGACCCTTGTGCACCAGCTCATTAAGCTCGCTCGCTACTTTTCGAGCAGTGGCAAAAATATATACTTTCTTTCCATCTTCTAAGAGCTGCTCCACCGAGCTAGCAAAATCGCTATCGCCACTCCATAGTATAAAATGATCGATGCCATTTTGGGCATAGTCAACTAGCATATCGCGTCCGATCTCAACATCGAAATTACACTTTCTGTCTTCAATATAGAAAATTCCCTGATCATTGAGTTCTTTGAGCTGGCGATTTAGGTATTCAACCGTCTCAACTTTCAGTTTCTGTAACAAAGATTGTCTAATAAAATTTTTTAAAATATCCGGAGAGGAAGGGCTGATGCTGCTAACATCAATAGATTTTCTCATGACTTTAACAGGTTTGGTTATAACTGTGTAACCTAACTTTTGCATTTCTTTACCTTGTTCCTCTGATTCTTTATTGCCAGTAAGCGTGCCAGAATAAATTTTGACAGTATGAACAGTATCAAAGGAATCAAGAAATTGTTTAAGGCGCTTCAACTCAACATGCCAACCAAGCTTGGTAGCCCAAGGTCTCACATTGGCATAGTCGATGTAAATATTGGTAGATTTACTAAAAATACCCTCGAGTTCTTTTATCCGATGGTTATACTGTTCGGCCAATTCTTTAATTTTCTGAGTTTTTGGAAAAAACATGTTGGCAGGGTAATTAATAGTCTTTCGCGACTCTAGATTATCACAAAAGCTACCCTTAGACAATATTTCCCATGATTTGTTTGTATGCAAAAGTTCCCACGTCGTCCCATACACCCCGCTCAAAATACAACTCTCAACCGAGGGTTGTATTTTTATGTATACTAAAAAGTGAGGGGTGTGCGCAAAGACATTTGACAAAAAACCTAGTACCTGTTAAACTACAATCAGCTAAGAGTTCGTTACTTCTATCCAACACGAACTCTTACACAAAAAACCAGCCGCCAGGCCGGTTTTTTGTTATCACTACTTTGCCTTAAAGGGCAAAATAAGCTATACTAGTACCATAATTAATTACTATTCTATGAAAAAACTCGTCGTACTGCTTAGCGTTTTCGTCCTCGTTGGCGCTGGATGTCTTAATAAAAAACCAACGGTAACGGATGCCATCGCGAATAACGCTTCAGACGCAACCACAAAAACAGAATCAAAAAAATCAGACAGTTCGTCGACTGGCGCCACTGCCAACCAGGCAGGTACCGGCACTACGACCACCTCCTCGTCCGCCCCAACGAGCTCAACCAATTCTCAAAGTACCTTCACCGGTACCAAACTCGCTGGTACTAACTCCCCTCTGTTGGAATTCAACCAAGCCGATTACGACAAAGCTAGTGCGTCTGGCAAATTAGTAGTACTATTCTTCTACGCCAACTGGTGCCCTGAATGCAAAGAAGAGTTGCCGGAAATAAAAGACGCCTTCAACAATCTCTCCACCGATCAAGTAGTTGGCTTCCGAGTGAATTTTAAAGATACTGAAACCGAAGACGCGGAAACGGAACTGGCGCGCCAATTTGGCGTTCCCTACCAGCATACAAAAGTCTTCGTGAGAAACGGCGAACGCATTCTCAAAGCGCCGGATAGCTGGGGCCAGGAACGGTATCTTGAAGAAATACTGAATGTGCTGAAGTAAAATTGGATATGATGTCATGTCATTGCGAAGAGGAGTTCGCCTTTCGATCCCTACTCAAGGCGACCCTGAGTCAGATCGAATGGGTCGCGCGACGACGAAGCAATCCCACGGCTTTCAGTAGGCAATCTGTAGACTAGGGGATT
>DATDTU010000048.1:0-10557 GCA_035290705.1 Patescibacteria group bacterium | reverse complement strand
CCCCGCCCCTACACATTTTATGGCAAATCAACCCCACCTTTCCCCCACGGATTACACCGCAAAATCCGCCACAACGTTTTCGGCAGGCCTATAACCAGGCCTCTTTTTTTTATTACTTGGTAGCCGTATTCGCTGCATGAGGGAAAAAAGCGACAATAGCCGTGCGGAAAGGCGTAGCGAGGCAGGCCGTGGTCGGGGGAGATGGTTTTTTGATACAGTTTAATTAATAATAAAATCGGTTGTTTTGGCAGAGATATCAATAAATTCCAAAATCGTTTCATAAAATATCTTCTTAGTATCCACTTAGTATCTACTCAATATCCAAAAATATTCAGAGGATACTAAATAGATACTAAGTGGATACTATTTACGAGAAAATTTTTGTTTTCTGTAGTAATAATGTCATTTCTTTGCTAATCTCAGCGTAATCTTTTTCAAGTATACCCTTCTTTGCGACGAACATGAGGTAAAAACCTGTTTTTAGACCTGGGTCCTTAACGAGCAACCTCACCGCCTCTCGCATCTGCCGTTTGGCCCGATTGCGTTTGACAGCGCTTTTTGATATTTTTAACCCCACAGTAAAGGCTATCTTTAGCTGACGCGCGAACTTATCCGGATCTTCTTTTTTGGGGAAATAGTTTTTAATTTTGGCTAATTCTAAATATTTGAGATCCAAAATCACGCCGTTTGCCCAGCGGCCGTATTTCATGAGCAGATTGAAGTCACGAACTTTGGCGAGACGATTGTCTTGTTGGAGCATACGGATAGTATAATACCAATAATACTAATGTATGCCAATGATACGAATAACCAGTTGGCATTAGCAACATTCGTATACATTTGCATTATTAGTATTATATTCGTTCAAAATAAAACCACCCCCGAAATGAGGGCGGTCGTTGACAAACTTGAGTCATTAAGTTACCGTTTATATCTGCGGAGTTTTCCAGTAATTTCGTCGGAAACGGTAAGCTTCTTGCGGCCCTTAGCGCGGCGGCGGGCAAGAACGGTGCGGCCTTGCTTTGTTTTCATACGAGCCATGAAGCCATGAGATTTGGCGCGTTTACGTTTTTTGGGTTGGTAGGTACGCTTGGGCATACAACGAAGTTATTAGTTATAAGTTTAAAAGTTTATTGGTAAGTGCGGCCATTATAACAATGGTGGCCTAAAAAGTCAACTCCGGTGGGAATATAGACACCCGGATCTCCGTTTACAGGGGGATGACAAGTTGCGGGCAGAGGAAAGGAGATGGAAATGACCTTATCAACATCCTTTCCACAGCTTGTCCACTTTTTGCTTAGCTTTGTTTACTGTAATTTTATTATTGATGTGCTAAAATGGACAGACCCTCATCAATCTTCAAATATAATGTATCTATGAGTAACAGCGAGATTTGGCAGGCGGTGCTCGCCGAACTGGAATTGTCTATTTCCAAGGCTAACTTCGTTACCTGGTTCAAAAATACTGGTATTATCGCTTTCAATCAGGGGCAGGTCATCGTGTGCATCCCCAACTCTTTTACCCGGGCCTGGCTTGAAAAAAAATATCACCATGCCATTATTGCTTCGCTCGAAAGAATTACCGGAAAGCCAGTCCGAAAATTGGAATATAAAATTGATAACATTAAAAATGTTTCTGATGTCGCTCCCGTCACCACGTCGGAACAGCCAACCGCTTCTATTTTCCCCGAAGCTACTCCTACGCTTTCCATGCCGAGCCGTCCTTATAACCCCACGGGTGGATTCACACTCAACCCAAAATATACGTTTGAAAGTTTTGTAGTTGGAAAGGGGAGCGAGCTCGCCTACGCGGCGGCCCAGGCGGTCGCGGCCCGACCGGGGGAAGCGTATAATCCGTTATTTATTTATGGCGGCGTCGGTTTGGGAAAAACCCACCTGCTCCAGGCAGTCGGAAATGAGATTGCGAAACGCAATCCTAACATTTCTATTGTCTACGCGAGCGCGGAAAAATTTTCTACTGATTTTATTACCTCCATTCGCGAAAAATCGGCCAAAGATTTTCAACATCGGTACCGCACCATTGACCTTCTTCTGATTGATGATATTCAATTTATCGCCGGCAAAGAGGGAACGCAGGAATCTTTCTTCCACACGTTTAATGAACTGCACCAACAAAATAGGCAGGTTATTCTCACTTCTGACCGGCCGCCTAAAGCTATTCCGGCTTTGGAAGAGCGCCTTAAATCCCGCTTTGAGTGGGGGATGATCGCGGATGTTTCGCCGCCGGATTTTGAAACCAGAACCGCTATTTTGGAGCGTAAATGCGCGGAAAAAAACTTTCCGTTGCCGGCCAAAATCCTGCACACGGTGGCGACGTCGGTGCAAAGCAATATCCGCGAACTCGAAGGAGCGCTCAACAAAATTATCGCCTATCATCAGCTCAAAAACCTCGTGCCTACGCCCGAATCAGTCAAAATCCTCCTGTCGTCAGCTGATGGTTCTAGCGGGCGACGCTCGGTTACCCCACGTCAACTTCTTGAGGTGGTAGGGCAATTCTATAACCTCGAGACTGACGAAATCCTCGGCAAAAACCGTGAGAAAAAAATTGCCATGCCGCGGCAAATTATTATGTATCTCATGCGAGAAGAGCTCAAGATGTCCTACCCGGCGATTGGAGATGAGCTCGGTGGCCGAGACCACACGACCGCCATGCACGCGCATGTAAAGGTTGTGCGTGAGGTAGAGAATGATTTAAAACTAAAACAAGAGATCGAGATGTTGCGTCAGCGTTTGTATATTAATAATGTTTAAAGTGATTAGGTTGGGGGTTGGTTTCCGTTTTTTTCGCGCTCACTATGTCATTCCCGCACAGGCGGGAATCCAGGCGGCAAACAACTTGCGAGTGACTGGATCCCCGTTTTCACTGGGATGACAGTGAATAAAATGTCAGCAAGCTGTGAGTAACATATTCTTAATTAGTTGATAACCCATTTACTTTATACAAGCCTTATTCACATTCACCTGTTACTTATCCGCAACGAAAAAAATTATTTTGTCTCCTGTTAATAACACCTGTAGTTTATCCGCTCTTTTCTAAAGAATATATGCACAGATACTTTTGCTAAGCTTCGCCTTGTTTCTGGGTTTTCCCCCTTGTCCACATAGCTTATTATTACTATTAATTCAATATATAATACTTTACTATAATTACTATGAAGGTCTCCTGTACAAAAGAAAACTTATCCCAAGCCCTTTCTTTAGTAGGAGGGATAACCGGAAAAAATATTAATCTTCCTATCCTGAATAATGTTTTAATTAAAGTCGAGCCGCAGAAAATGGAACTCATTGCGACCAACCTCGAGGTTGCGGCAGTGGTAACGGTGCGAGCTAAAATTGAGGAGCCTGGATCCTTTACTATCCCCACCCGGACACTCGCGGAATATGTTAATCTGCTTCCGAATGAAAAAATTAATTTGGAATTACAGGAGAATGAGTTAGTAGTTCAGTGTGGTAAAGCGTCCACCAAAATAAAAGGGACTTCAGCGGAGGATTTTCCAGTGGTGCCAGCGGCGGAAGGCGGGCAGGGGTATTTATTAAACGCGAAAGAGTTAAAAGAAGGTCTTTTGCAAGTGTTACCGGCGGTTGCTAAAAGTGATATTCGACCGGAATTAGCTGGGGTTTACATGGGATTTAATGTGAATGGGAACAATGGGACAGTGACGCTCGCGGCTACGGACAGTTATCGGTTGGCGGAGAAACGAATTCCCCTGCTTCAAGGTGACGCGGAACACCGGACGATTTTACCTGGCCGAGCGGCGCAGGAATTGGTGCGGGTGCTGTCGGTGACTTCGGAAACTGAAGGGGAAACGCAAGTGCGGTTTTTGGTGAGTGAGAACCAAATCGCGGTTCACTATGGAAATGTGGAATTAACCTCTCGCTTGGTAGAGGGGCAGTACCCAGACTACACGCAAATTATTCCTAAAGAATTTAGAACCACCGCGGAGGTCGCGACGGACGAACTGACAAAGGAGATGAAAGCATCCGGGCTCTTCACTACAAGTGGTGTTAATGCTGTCACGCTTCGATTTGAGCCGGTTTCGGGTAAAATTGAGGTAACAGCGACTTCCACGCAAACGGGCGAGTACGCGTCGGAAATGGAGGGGGCGGTGAAGGGGGAAGAAAATACGCTGGTGCTCAATAATCGGTATGTGCTTGATGGGCTCAATAATATTGGTTCGGCGGAGGCGACGCTGAAGCTGATAAACGCGGATAGTCCGTGTGTGCTGACAGCGAAAGGGAATACGGATTATTTGTATATTGTGATGCCGATTAGGCAGTAATTAGAGTAAAAATGAGCTTAATTATTACGATTGCAACCGGTGATGGAATTGTATTAGCAGTAGACTCCGCACTTACTCAAACAAAAGCCGGAAGCATTGAACTTACACTATCCCAATTTCCAAAAGTGGCACCTGTTTCGTTTTTACATTCAGGAATTTCATTTGCTGGAAATTTATTAATAGGTCCACCTGATCATCAGGTTTATATCTCAAAGTGGTTAAAAGAATTTATTAACAATTCGCAAGCAGATTCCTTCACAAAATTTGCAACTGACTTAGTAGATGCTCTAAATAGTGAAGAAAGGCAAATGGAACAACTAAGAGTCTTTAATATGGCAGGTTGGGTTCAAGTTCAAGATACAAATGGAACTGTGAAGTTAGTACCCAGGATTTTTGAAACATCAAACCTGGATAAGCAATATAAATGGACATCATTAATCCCAGACGATTTTGTTAATGATGTTATAAAGTGGAGGGAGGGGGAAAAAACAAAGTACCCCATTCGTATCTGTACAGCAGGTTTGCCAAAAGGGTATGCTAGTTGGATTTCATTACATGGGACAAAACAACATAGCGAATTTATTAAGAGCCAAGTGCCTTTTCCTGATATCACAGCGGTAGCAGAATACGCACGTTTTCTAATTAAATCCATTGCCGACCTCTATCAAATTGCTAGGCAACCTAAAGTTGTAGATGAACCAATAGAGACGCTTGTTTTATTTCCTGAATCAAAAAATATGATTTCGATGCGATATTAAAACTGAAAGTAAAAAAGACACCCACCGGGGGTGTCTTTTTTAATCAGCGGCGAAGCATCTGCGGGATTATTCTTAGAAACAAGGGGATTGCGACGTCGCTCGCTGCGAAGCTCGCTCCTCGCAATGACGCACGCCAACCCACCCCAGTTCGTCGCGAGACTCGCCACCCCGCCCAAGCGGGGACTTTACCAGTCCAACGTCCCCCCAACCTTATACTCCGTCACCCTCGTCTCAAAGAAATTCTTCTCTTTGTTCAGATCAATCGCCTCACTCATCCAAGGGAATGGGTTAGGAGTGTTGTACTGGAGCGGCAGATCGACGCGGGCGAGGCGGCGGTCGGCGATGTATTCGATGTATTTACGGAAGCCTTCGGAATTCATCCCGAAAATTCCTTTGGGGAAAACTTCAGCGGCGAACTTAGCTTCGAGTTCCACGGCTTGCTTCACGAGGTCGACAGCGTGCGCTTGGAATTCCGGGGACCAGAGTTCAGGCTGTTCTTCTTTGATGGCGTTAATGATGTTGATGCCGAAGTTGAGATGTTGCGATTCGTCGCGCATGATGTATTGGATTTGTTCGGCGGAACCGATCATTTTGTTTTGGCGTTGGAAACCGAACATCACAGCGAAGGAGCTGTAGAAGAAGATACCTTCGAGCACCAGCGAAAAGACAACCATGTTCTCGAGGAATTTCTGGTCATTCGCAAAGGTGCCAGTTTTAAAGTCGGGATTAAAGATGCCTTCGTTAAAACTGAGAATGAACGCGTCTTTGTTGTAGATGGAATCAACCTCGCGATACATGTTGAAAATTTCTCCTTCGTCGAGGCCTAAACTTTCTACAATATATTGATAGGCGTGAGTGTGGATCGCTTCTTCGTAGGCTTGGCGCAAGAGATACATGCGGCACTCGGGGGACGTGATGTGGCGATACATGGCGAGCACGACGTTGTTCGCGGCAATGGAGTCGGCGGTGGTAAAGAAGCCGAGGACGGTTTTGAGCGCCTGGCGTTCCTCGTCGTTCAGGAAGGTAGGCGATTTCCACTGCTCGATATCTTTCTGCATGCTAATTTCCGTCGGCAGCCAGTGGTTGGCATTGCCGGTGTTGTACGCTTCCCAGGCGAACTTGTGGCGCATGGGGTAGAGCTGGATGACGTCAGCATCAGCGCCGTTGATGACGCGGCGTTGGTTGATGTCTACTTTTTCGGAGGTCTTAGTAATCGGCATAAAATGTAATCCTAATTTACAAATCTTGGGCCGAATCTACGAATTTCCGAATCCCCACGAATGCCATCCACAATAATTCGTTATTATTAGGATATTCGTAGATTCGGCTAAGATCCGTTGATTCGGATTATATAATTAACTCTGGCACGCTTCGCAATCCGGATTGTCTATCGCGCAGGCTTTGATGACGGCGCTGACGGCTGTGGCGACTGGGGCGGGAGTTGCGGCGAGGAGTGGGGCGTGGAGAGAGCTGTTCGCGTTGGAGGCGCTGTGTCCTGGAGCGACGGCAGTGTCGGTAGTTCGGGGAGTCGCGGAAGGGACGGGAGTGTTCCCAGTGAACTTACGAGTGTGGGTGACGCCGTATTCGGTAGTGTTAACCGTGGACTTCTCGACTTGAGAAGCGGCCAGGGTGCGGAGGTAGTAGGTGGTTTTGAGACCCATTTCCCAGGCGTACATGTAGACGTCGCTTAAATCTTTTCCCGAGGTGCCTTTGAAGTACATGTTGAGCGATTGGCTCTGGTCAATCCATTTACCGCGGTAGGCGGCGGATTTGAGGAGCCACTTGGGGTTGATCTCGAACACTTCTTTGTACTTAGCGCGGAGAGCTTCCGGGATCTCGGTGATTTCGGCGATACTGCCATCGTGGTATTTAATTTTTCCGAGCATTTCAAAGTCCCAGAGGCGCAGTTTCTTGAGGTCTTCCACGAGATAGGGGTTGATGATAATGAAGTCACCGGCTTGGTTGGATTTGACGTAGATATTTTTGTGGATGGGTTCGACGGTAGGGATACAGCCGACGATGTTCGCGGTGGTGGCGGTGGGGGCGATGGCGAGGCAGTTGGAATTGCGCATGCCGTGTTCGCGGATGGAGCCGCGGACCACGTCCCAGTTCATGGTGCTCGAGCGGGGCACGTCGATGGCGATACCGCGTTCTTGTTCCAAGAGATCAAGCGTGTCTTGCGGGAGAATGCCCCGGTCCCACTTGGAGCCGCGGAAGGTTTCGTAGGCGCCGCGTTCGCGAGCGAGATCGCTCGAGGCGAGGTAGGCGTAGTAGGCGACTGCTTCCATGCTATAGTCGGAGAAGCGCACGCACTCTTCGGTGTCGAAGTTGATGCCCATGGCGTAGAGAGCGTCCTGGAAGCCGCGGATACCGAGGCCCACGGGGCGGTGGCGCATGTTGGAGCGTTTCGCATCATCGGTGGGGTAGTAGTTGATGTCGATCACGTTATCGAGCATGCGCATGGCAACGGGCACGACTTCTTTTACGAGTTCGTTATCGAACTGGCCGTTTTTAACGAACTTAGCGAAGTTGAGGGAGCCGAGGTTGCAGACGGCAGTTTCGTTCTCGGAAGTGTTGAGAGTGATTTCGGTGCAGAGATTGGAGTTGTGCACGACGCCCGCGTGGTCTTGGGGCGAGCGGACGTTGCAGGGGTCTTTGAAGGTAATCCAGGCGTGGCCGGTTTCGAAAAGCATGGCGAGCATTTTTTTCCAGAGGTCTCGCGCTTTCATTTTTTTGAAGAGTTTTATTTTGCCCGCGGCGGCCATTTGTTCGTAGCGCACATATTTTTCTTCAAAGCGGCGGCCGTAGATGTGGTGGAGGTCAGAGGTTTCCTCGGGAGAGAAAAGCGTCCAGTCGCCATCTTCGCGGATGCGTTTCATGAAGAGATCAGGGATCCAGTTCGACGTATTCATGTCGTGGGTGCGGCGGCGTTCGTCGCCGGTGTTTTTGCGCAGTTCCAAGAAGGCCTCGATATCATAGTGCCAGGTTTCGAGGTACACACAGGCGGCGCCACGGCGGCGGCCACTTCTATTGATAGCAACGGTGACATCGTTCGCGATTTTGAGGAAGGGGATGACGCCTTGGCTCTCGACGCCCGTGCCTTCGATAAAGGCGCCGGTGCCGCGGATGTTGGTCCAGTCGGTGCCAATGCCACCCGACCATTTGGAGAGCTGGGCGTTATCGGCGTAGGTTTTGAAAATGTTATCGAGTGAGTCGCTAACGGTATTGAGGTAGCAGGAGCTGAGCTGTGGTTTTGGCGTGCCGGCGTGGAAAAGGGTCGGAGTAGAAGGAGTGTAGTACAGCTTCGACATGATCTCATAGAACTTCACTGAGTACCCAGCTTTGTCTTTCTCGAGAACAGCGGAACCCATCGCGATGCGCATCCAAAAGGTTTGGGGGGTTTCGAGAATCTGTTTGGTTTCATAATCGGCCACAAAGTAGCGATCGTAGAGGGTCTGGAGGCCGAGGTAGACGAACAAGTCGTCGCGTTCAATGACCAACGCTTGGCTCAGTTTTTCGAGATCAAAAGCCAAGAGGCGTGGATCAAGACGGCCAATCTCAACGCCTTTCTTTACGTTGCGGACAAAAGCCTCGCGATATTGTTTGTCTAAGTTGTTGAAGTCGATGAGGTCAGGTCCAATAAATTCTTTGTAGTTCGCGGAGAGCAAGAGGCGCGCGGCAACCTTCGCGTAAGCCGGGTCTTGTTCGATGAGGGCGCGCGTGGTCATGATGAGGGCGCGGGCGACGTCGCGAGTGGTGATGCCTTCATAGAGTTCCGAGCGGCACTGCGACAGGATAGCTTCGGCGTTGACTTCTTTTTCTAAACCGCGCGTAGCATAGCTGAGGGAGGTTCGTAATTTATCGAGGGAGAGGGTTTCGAGCTCTCCCGAGCGCTTGGTGACCATGAGATCGTTGCGCTCGATCTTTTCCATCAAGTTGCGTTTCTTTTCTTCGCGCTCTTTGGCGTGTTCGTAACGGTAGAGGATGTAGGCTTTGGCAACATCGTAGAATCCTTCTTGCATGAGTTCTTTTTCTACGAAGTCCTGAACGTTTTCGACAGCCGGAATCCGATCTTTGAAAATATTTTCGAGATCCGCGACCACGTGTTCGGTCATGGCGCGAACTTTTTCCACGTCAACCTGACCACGCACGGCGACAAATGCTTTTTGCACGGCCGCTTGAACTTTTTCGAGGTTGAAATCGACCACCCCGCCGTCGCGTTTTTTAACTTTGGTAATAGCTGACATAGCTATACATAGTTATCTCCGAAGCATGGATCGGAGCGTCCCGACGTAACGTCGGGACCGTTTTGAATGAAGAAGCGTTTTGATGTTTGGAAAGTTATTATACCACAACGCAAATACTATATATAGTGGTTCAACTGTGGATAACCCCCCTACCAATAGTTTTTTAATAAAAAATCCCCCTTTTGCTGTAGGAGACGGATGAGAGCAGTTTTTATAACAGCGTTTATAGGTGATACGCAACCGCATGTTGCGTTCTTCACCTGTCATCCCCGTGAAAACGGGGATCCAGACACTGGATTCCCGCCTACGCGGGAATGACACGGTGTATGTGGATACAGGTGAGGGTTAAAAACTATTTTCCGTGGCGCCGTTCGGCCTGGCCGTAGGCGGCCATGGCCTCTTCAAACGCTTCCGGGGAAAAATCCGGCCAAAATAAGTCAGAAAAGTATAATTGGGCTTCCGCAACGTCCCACATCATGAAGCCGGTAGACAGGTGTGGGTCGCCGCCAGTGCGGATAACGAGGTCTACGGGCGGCAATTCTTTGGTATAGAGGTGGTTTTTGATGGTTTGTTCGGTTATCGAATCAGTTTGTCCGTCAGGTAGGGGCGTATTGCTATACGCCCTCGTCACCTCACGAACCGCCGACACCATCTCCTCCGTCCCGTTATAGGCCAAGAGGAAGGTAAGGTTTAGAGCATCGTATGTGGCGGTTTTGTCGATCATTTCCTGTATGGCGGCTTTGGCCCCTGGGGAGAAATGCTCTTGCCAGCGCCCGAGCGCTCGAATACGAATGCGGTTTTGATGAACATCTTTGCTGTTCGCGAGCCGCTTGAATTCAAGCTCAAACAGGTTCATGAGAAATTCAACTTCATCAGCCGGCCGTTTGAGATTGTTCATCGAAAGGCCCCACATGGTAAGGTAGGGAATTTTTAATTCCAACGCTTTAGCAAAAATTTTTTCGGCGGCTTTGGCTCCTTCACGGTGACCAAAAAAGGCCGGGAGACCTTTGGCCTTGGCCCAGCGGCGGTTGCCGTCGGGGATGATGGCGATGTGGCGGGGGAGAGGCATAGGTGGAAGTACATCGTAACATATATTTTTGGAGGGGGCAAGGAGTGGAAAATAACAAAAAACTGTCGCTTTTGGCGAACAGTTCTTTGTCTCGTTTGTGCACAAGGTGAGATGCCCCTTTTGAACGTGTGGGGCGCACGGTGTCGACGGTCAGTGGTCCTGGATGTAGAGGACGCGCCCGCT
>DATDTU010000047.1:0-16101 GCA_035290705.1 Patescibacteria group bacterium | reverse complement strand
GAGCGGGTTAGGAATCGCGTCCTCCGCGTATCCCGCGGCGCTCATTCCGTCAAATACGTAATCGGTGGAATAGTGAACGAGCGGTACCGATAAATTCCCCGCGATGTGCGCGAGTTTTCCCACGGCCGTGCCGTTAATTTTTTTGGCGAGCTCGTGCACCTCCCCATTCGTTTCAGTAAGATCCACGCCATTATGGCCAGTCGCGTTGATGATCAATCGCGGTTTGAGCGCGTGAATTTTTTCCTGCACCTCCGCCTCATTGGTAATATCAATCTCCGCCCGATCCCAACCTACCACTTCGTAGTCGTTGCTAAATTCTTTCACGAGCGCGTTTCCGAGCATGCCGGCGGAACCTAGGATAAGTATTTTTGTCATAATTCCAAAAATTTCAATTTTTACCCTTACTAGAGCCTTCACCGTGCGGGTGCTTACCCTCTGTCCTTAATTCTGCTTTAAGAGCATGTTGATAAGCCGCCTCAACCATTCCGTTTACTTGACTAAATACAAATCCTTCAATCCAGTCATCGTCACTCTTTTCTTCTTGCGTCTCCGCCTCTGATTTTAGATGCGGTAGACGTTCATAAACTGTATCGACAGCTTCATTCCCCTTTTTGCCAAAACTAGTTGCGAAATCGGACAAAATTTTTGCCGCTCGTATTCCTTTATTTTCTTGAAAATCTCTTTCGTCATACAGAGCAAGCAATTTACTTCTTGCACTATCAAATATTTCAAAAAATTCGAAGGCTTTTTTATCTTTCTCAGAGACGGTTTCGGGCGATTTTTTTAAATCTGCTAACCTATTCCACATTTCTTGAGCATGCTTTTCATCAAGAACAACAAAAAAATTATGAGACATCCAAATTACTATCTCGTGCTTTACGAGCTCTAAAAAATCTTCAAGCGTATCTCTCTTGGATAAGTTTAAAATTTTATCCAATTTCTCCGCGTCCATGGCGTATATTGCTGACATAAAAAAATTTAATTTAAAAGTTGTAATCTGTTCAAACACTGCTTGTCATTTTTAAATACTCATCATAATCCTCCACATAATCCTCCCTTGAAGCATTGTAGTTCGTTGAGCTGAGTGCCAAAATGACGCAATCAGAAGAAGCATTTTTAAATCCGTGCCAAACATAGTTTGGAACGTAGATCGCGTCGCCTTCCTTTAGTTCAACATCTTCCTTGCTGGTACCCTGATCGATAACTGCAGTGGAATTACCTTGGAGCTGGACGAACACCTCTTCCTCAACCTTGTGACAGTGTTCGCCGGTGGTGGCGCCGGGTTCGAATTTGGTGATGTAGTACGTACGCTTAACCTCGAACGGAACCGAATCTTTGAATTCGATCGGTGTTAATTGGTAGCCGTGACTGGGGAATGTTTTGAGTGAAAATTTTTTGAATTGTTTCATAGTATGTGTAATCCTAATCTACGAATGATGTCCGAATCCCCGAATATCCTAATAATAACGAATATTGATAAGAGACATTTGTAGGATTCGGATATTGGTAGATTCGGCTAAAGATTTGTAACATTCGGATTATATTTAGGTTGAAGATCGCATTTGGCTATCAGAACGCTGCAATCCTTCTTGAAATTTATTCATCTCATCCTTCTTCTTCCGCAACAGACTCTCTACCCACTCGGTATTTTTCATGTACCATTCGATGGTCTCGCGCAGGCCTTGCTCGAACTTTTCGCGCGGGTAGCTTGGCTTCCAGCCGAGTGACGTTATTTTACTCGCGTCAATGGCATAACGACGATCATGGCCCGGGCGGTCGGTCACAAACTCTATCATTGCTTCGTCTTTGCCCATGAGTTTTAAAATCATCTTGGTGAGTTCGAGGTTACTGCGTTCGTTGTCCGCGCCAATATTGTAGATCTCCCCCACCGCCCCCTCATGGAGGAGTAGATCGAGAGCCTTGGCATGATCGAGTACGTGGATCCAATCGCGAACGTTTAAGCCATCTCCGTATACCGGTACTTTTTCTCCTTTGAGTAATTTGAATACGAAGAAGGGAATAATTTTTTCCGGGAATTGAAAAGGACCGTAATTGTTGGAGCAGTGCGTAACGATGACGGGGACTTTGTGGGTAACAAAATAAGCGTTGCACATGAGGTCTCCCCCGGCTTTGGCGGCGGCGTAGGGCATGTTGGGCCAGATGGGAGTGGACTCGGTGAATTCGCGCTTCTCATCGAGTTCGAGCGCGCCATAGACTTCGTCGGTAGAAACATTGATGAATTTTTCAATTTTGTTAAATCGCACCGCGTCGAGAATCATTTGCACCCCCAACGTGTTGGTGAGCACAAACTCTTTGGCGCCGCCATGGATGGAACGATCCACATGGGTCTCGGCGGCAAAATTGATGATGTGGGTAATTTTGTGTCCGCTAATGACGCGATTGAGGTGGTCGAGATCGATAATATCGCCCTGCACAAAGCTGTAATGTGGATTTTCGCGAACGTCTTTGAGATTATCAAGATTGCCCGCATACGTCAGTTTGTCGTAATTGACAATATGGTAGCTCGGATAAGTTTTGAGCATGTAGCGGATAAAATTGGAACCGATGAATCCTGCTCCTCCGCAGATGAGTAAACGCATAATGATAAATGTCGAATGTTAAATGAAAAATTACGAATGTTCTTTTTGCTGTTCACGCCATTTTTGAATTTCTTCGACTAGTTTCTGCTCAGCATCTTCTCCGGTTGCATCTCTATACCCTTTCTCTTCCACTTCATTCCGTGCGCTATCGTAGGAATCCCAAATTACCTTTTTAAGTTTTTCTTGAGACATACTCCCTAACCATTGAAGCTCCTCAACTTCATCCTTCGGTATCCCTTTTGCTTTTAATACAGTAAAGAGAGCCATAATATGCTGACCTGTCCCCTGGTGTAAACTTGTTAATACAGGTTTCAGTTCTTCGTCAGCAGGAAAATCCCCTATCGCCGCGCCATTTAAAATATTAATCTTTCTTTGTAAATTTTTGCTTATTCTTTCCCAATCATTAAGAAAATCGTCCTTATATTCAGGGTTGTGTGAAAAATCTGCGCGCCTGTCCAACATCCATTCTTCAAGAACGGCTCCTAAACGACATCTCTCGGGATGGGTAAATAACCATGAATATACATCCATTTTCATTCCGATTCCGCTTTCCCTTTCGTATAGCGCTAAATGTTTCCTAAGCGCTGACACCCGTTCCTCCGGCGGCATTGTTTGAAACTCTTTAAACTTGTCCCAAAATGCCTCATCAATTTTTTTCTTTTCCGGACTTTCTGATCCTTTTTCTGGTCCGTTGGACATATAATAATGAAACAATTGAACAATCGAGCAATTGAACCATGACGGCGAACCCACCCCTACCCCGCCCAAGCGGGGACTTGACTGACGAAGTTCAACTATGACTTACTCACCCTCACCACTATCCCCATGGCCAGAAGCGCCACCATCAGCGCCGAACCACCGTGGCTGACAAATGGTAATGGGACGCCGGTTAAAGGCAAAGCTCCAACCATAGCCCCAATATTGAGGAACGATTGCCAAACCAACCATACCATAATACCGCTTACGAGTAAACTGGCGAACGGGGTGTGGGCTTTTTTGGCAACGGCGAGTCCGCGCCAACATACTAGCAAAATCAATAGTATTATTCCAGCGGAAATAACAAACCCCATTTCTTCGGCAATGACCGCGTAAATGGAGTCGGCATTTACTTCGGGTAGGTATTGAAATTTTTGACGCGAATTGCCATACCCCAGCCCCCAAAATCCACCCGAACCAACAGCCACGAAAGCTTGGTTGATGTGATAGCCTTGAGCTTGGGGATGCAATTCTGGATGCAAAAAGGTGGTGAGGCGCTTGAGGCGATACGGAGCAACCAAGACCAGGCCGATAAAAGCGGCTATACCCAGCACTCCTAATATACTAAGTAACTTACCCGGAACTCGCGCCAGATAGAGCATTACAAAAATAATAACCACGAGAATAGAAGCGGTGCCAATATCGGGCTGAGCGAGAATAAGCAAGAGCGCGGGAGCCACTACCGCGAGAATGGGCAGAAGACTATTTTGCCAATCCTGCCAATCGCGATCCTTCTCGGTGAGTAGCCGCGCGAGCATAATGATGACGGCGAGCTTAGCTAATTCGGCGGGTTGAAAATTGAGACCAAAAATATGGAGCCAGCTATGTGAACCGTTGATTTCCAAACCGATGCCGGGGATAAAAACTAAACTTAAAAGGAGCAGGACCAAACCATAGATATACCAGGCGTACTTTTTCCACCACTCCTCATCCAGCTTAGTTGCGATAATAAAAAGGATGCTGCCGGGCAACAAACCAAAGAGGAGTTGGCGTTTGAGAAAAAAATAAGAATCGTTGAATTTAGCGATTCCCATCGGACCACTGGCTGAGAGGAGCGCGACCAAACCGAACACCAGCAGAATACCTAAATAGAGCAATAACCGTCGATCCGCGTGAGCAGTTACCCTCGGTGCCATATGCGTCAACTATTAAGAGAAGTAATAAGAAAAATCCCTATCGTCAGAAAAATCTCGAAGAGCGGAGTTGCGACAGCGAGCAAGCGGGCCAACAATTGGTCGCGGGCGTAGAGGAGCCAAGCCAGGAGATAGTTAACCGCGACCAGAAGTGCGCCAATGCCGGGAAACAAATACATCTTCCACCACGCCGTTCCCTCTACCGAGAGATCGATACCAAAGATAATGTTATAGTGGAGAAATACCTGATCGGTAGTGGGTCCGAGACGCATGGCAATATAGGTAAAGCCTACTGCCGCGAGCACGACACTCATGAGGAACGGGAATACAATCCAGTAGTCTCGATTGTATAATTTAAAGGCGTAAGGCATATTTTATGTGCGAAATGCGAAAACTGCGGAAGGTGCGAAAAACAATTGTTATAACATTGTAACAGAAGAGCACTCTATTGACAACCGTATGTGGCTATAGTATACTGTTTTTACTAGAAATTTAAGCTTCATTTAGAAAAATATGTCACATAAAAAAGCCGGTGGTTCAACACATTTGGGGCGAGATTCCAACGCCCAGCGTCTGGGTGTCAAAATCCATGACGGTCAAGCGATTAAAGCGGGGATGATTATTATCCGCCAGCGTGGCACCAAATTCCACCCAGGAAAAAACGTCAAAAAGGGTGGGGATGACACTCTCTACGCCATGGCAACTGGCAAAGTTAAATTTGCTCAGCACAAACGCAAGCGGTTTGATGGGAATATGAAGATGACGAGGTTTGTGAATGTGGTGACTGCGTAATTGCGAAGCTCCTACATAAATAAAAACTTCCTGCCAAGGAAGTTTTTTTAATGTCTAATTCACCTAATGCGGCTATACGATTCACGATACACACAAAACGATACATCATTAAATTGTATCGTATTACGTGAATCATGTATCGTGTCACTATTTTAGTCCCCACTCTTTCTTCAAATTCGCAATCCCTTCTTCTAAACCAATGGTTGGCTCCCAGCCGAGAAATTTTTTTGCGAGAGTATTATCAGCTTCGCCGCGACGGGGGTCGCCGGGACGCGGGTCAACAAAAATTGAGGGGCCGCCGATAAGACGAGCGAGTTCGTTGACTGAGTGAGCGTGGCCGTAGCCGATGTTAATGACTTCTCCCTTCCCAACTCCCTTCGCAGTCATCGCCAAAATATTGGCCCGGGCGATATCGTAGACATGCGTGTAATCGCGATAGTACTCTCCATCGCCACAGATGGTGAGCGGCTGGCCGTCACGAAGTTGTTTCAAAAATTTACCGACGACCAGGGCGTACGCGCCTTCGGGATCCATGTAGGGGCCATAGACATTAAAATAGCGCAGGGATACAGTTTCCATTCCATAGAGACTCGCAAACAGTCGGCAGTATTCTTCGCCAATAAATTTCTGCAACCCATAAGGGCTGAGCGGCTCGGCTTTCATAGTTTCCACGAGCGGCATGGTAGGCTGGTCGCCATAGGCAGATTGGGAACCGCTGTAGATGAACCGTTTCACTCCGGCTTCGCGGGCGGCGACGAGTGTTTTTAATGTTCCTACGACATTGGTCTCATTGGTTTCAAGTGGGTGCTCCACCGAGTATGACATGCGCGGGATCGCGGCGGTATGAAACACTCCCTCAATTCCTTTCATGACTTTCTTCAAGTCAGCCTCATCTCGAACATCTCCTTCGATATACTCAACTCCGGATTGCACCCGGTCGGCAAACTTCCCTGATTCATAATTATCAAGGACGCGAATAGCGTGCCCCTCTTTGAGCAGCTCTTTGACGAGGTTAGTACCAATGAATCCCGCGCCTCCCGTGACTAAGTATTTTGCCATAAAAAAATTTAAAAACGCCAATAGGCCAAACCCTCGCGCTCGATATCCGTTTTATTATACATGTTTTTTATATCCACGAGTAGTGCCTCGTTCCCGTTAACAAATTTTTTCCAGTCACTGCCCTTCATCGCTCTAAATTGGTCGTGGGCTACGGCAACAATAACTACATCTACGGGCGGCAACTTATCGAGCTGGGAAATTTCGATACCATACTCGTGTTTGACTTCCGTCGCATCAGCCATCGGGTCGTAGATATAAGGCTTGACTCCATACTGCAACAAACCATTATAGATATCTACTACTTTGGAATTGCGGATATCGGGAATGTTTTCTTTGAAGGTAATGCCAGCGATAAGAACTTTGAGCGAGCTGGGATTTTTTCCGGTGGTGACGAGGTGGCGCACCACTTCGGCTACAACCCAGCTTCCCATCGAATCATTAATTTTTCTACCCGCGAGAATAACCTCGGGGTGGTAGCCGAGCATTTGGGCTTTGTAGGTGAGGTAGTAGGGGTCAACGCCGATGCAGTGACCGCCGACGAGTCCGGGATAAAATTTGAGGAAGTTCCATTTGGTTCCAGCGGCCGCGAGCACATCGTAGATGCTGATATCCATTTTCTTGAATATGACTGAGAGTTCGTTCATGAGCGCGATATTGAGGTCACGCTGGGTATTTTCGATGACTTTGGCGGCTTCGGCGACTTTGATGGAGGTGGCTTTGAAAATGTTCGTGATAGCGCCGTAGACGTTCGCGATAAGCTCAGTGGATTCAGCATCCATGCCGGCGACGACCTTGGTGACGCGATCGATGGTGTGTTCTTTGTCGCCTGGGTTGATGCGCTCAGGGGAATAGCCGACTTTGAAATCCGTACCCGCCTTTAGTCCGGATTCTTTTTCAAGAATAGGGACGCAAATATCTTCGGTGACTCCCGGGTACACTGTTGATTCGTAGACCACGACGCTGTCTTTAGTCAGATTTTTTCCGACCATTACCGTAGCACGCTCGACAATGCCGAGATCAGGAATGTTACCGGCATCCACCGGAGTCGGGACAGCGACAATAATGAATTTAGTTTCCGAAAGTTTCGCGGGGTCGCTGGTGAATTCTATCGTCGAAGCGCGGAGCAAGTCGGAACTGACTTCGTTGGTTTTATCAACGCCTTTTTGCAACTCCTCGACGCGATCTTTTTTGATATCAAAGCCAACCACGGCGAAATGCTTGGCAAGGGCGACCGCGAGTGGTAACCCGACGTAGCCGAGACCGACTACGGCAACCTTTTCTTCTTTTTGTTGCAGTGATTCAAAGGTGACCATAATAAGAACGTTAATTAATCTTCATCAATACAACTCCAATACATTTTTCCTTTATAAAATCCATAAAAATATGGGCATGGTTGGATGTTAATGTTATGATTTTCATGATTGAATTCATTAATGGCCGCCACCTGCCCCTTGTACGGATTTCCCGCAAAGGCATGCACGTCATCAAAGTGAATTAAGGTAAAATTTTGCAGATACGGCTTTAAAAAGTTCAAAGCTAATTTAGTGCTGGAATAATAATCGCAGTCTATATTAACAATTGCCGCCTTGGTACCGGGTGGCAAAGAAAAGGAGCTGAGACTTTCTTTATAAAAACCAGGCACACAGGTAAAACGATCTATCGGCAAACCGCGCCTAACAATTTCTTTCTTAAAATGTTCTACTCCTCCGACATCAAAAACTTTTTCTTCCCAGTTAATATGTGAATCGCGCGGGTCATCACTTTTAGGAAGCCCGAGAAAAGAGTCGAATAGATAGAAATGATAAGCATCCCTAGGAATAGCTCCATAAAAATAATAACGCAGGGCGCGGTAAAATGCCAGGGTGGAATCGCCACGGTACGTACCGAATTCCAAAAATGCTCCGGGACGCGCGCCGTGTTTATGGGAAAATTCTTCAAAGGCCGCCACCACATTTAAAAAACGCGTTGGTTTAATTTTTTGGTGAAATTTTTGGAAAAGAGACAACATACTTTTGCTTATACTGTCTAACTAAGATAGGGTGACCCGACAGCGATTACCTTAAGCCCAGCGGCTTGTAGATCGCTATACCGATGCTGGAGCATGCGGCGGCCGTCCATTACTAATGGTTTGTTTTTGAGTGAAATTATCGTATCAGCAAGCCCCCGAAACTGTGGCCAATCGGTCGCGATGATAATGATGTCGGCGTCGGCGACGACTTCTTCGGCGGTCGCTGGATACTTAATCAGTGAACTCTTGGGAAATAATTGCTTGAAACTATTCGTAGCGGCTGGATCGTAGGCAGAGATGCCCGCTACCTGTTTTTCCGTTAAAAAATGTACGATATCGATACTGGGTGAATTGCGCGTATCATTGGTATCACGTTTGAAGGCTAAGCCAATAAGCGCGATTTTTTTACCGGTCCAATTGATTCCGGCTTCTTTTTCGGCTCTTCCGAGGAAGAGTTCCAGCTGTCGGCGATTGGCGAGGCCAGTTTCGTTTACCAGTACCGCGTTCTGACCGGCAGTTTGGAGTTGGTGTGAAAGCGAGCGCGCGTCTTTGATAAAGCAACTGCCGCCACTATAGAGACTGTCGTAGAGTCCCCATTCGCCAATACGCTTATCGGAACTCAAAATACGCCGGATATTTTCAAATTGTAAATCACTGAATGTCTCACAGGTACGGCCGATGACATCAAAACAAATGGCTAATTTGTTGAAGAGGTAAAAGTTAGCGAGAAGTTTGCTCGCGGCTGCTTCTTTGGGATTGACTTCGATGTACTGAGTGGTAGGAGAATCCACAAAGCGCTGATAGATTTGACGCATCACCGCAAAATCTTCTTCTTGCCAGGCGCCGACGACAACTCGATCGGGTTTGAGCGAGCCTTGGATCGCTTTGCCTTCAACTAAAAATTCTGGATTAGAAACGACGCCGTACTTTTTTACCCCACCTGAATTCATAATTTCCGAAGTTTTATCAACCATGTCAATTGGAACAGTGCTCTTGTTTACCAACACCACGTGTTTTGATTGCTTGCCGCCATTGCGCGCTACTAAACTCTTGGCGAGTTTTTCGGCGGCGGCGAAATAGTAACTCAAATCACTCTCGCCGGTTTCCCCTATTTCTGGAGTTGGTAAACACATAAAAACCGCGTCGCAGTCATCGAGAAATTTTTCTACTTGATTATAGTTGGTAGTAAAATTAACGCGCTCTTTGTTGCGGATTAATAAATCGCCCAGTCCTTCTTCAAACAGGCATGACTCCACCGTGTCACGATCTCCGGAACCGAGCATTTTGATTTTTCGCTCGTCGATGTCATACACGAGCGTGGTGTGACCACTGCTCGCTGAGACTGCTGCAGAGCAGGTGCCGACGAACCCGGCGCCGATGTAGAGGATGTTCATAAAATTATGTGCGAACTGCGAAATAATGCGAAAGTGCGAACCCGAAATCCCCTCTTAATCTCCCCTTCTGCGGAAGGGGAGAGATGCGACCCTCCCTTCCGCAGAAGGGAGGGCAGGGTGGGATTTCGCTCGTTCGCTTTTCGCATGTTTCGCTCCGCCGGCTGGCGGATTTCGCATTTCGCACATTATAGATATTTTTTTGTAAATTCTTTTACCGATTCTATCATATAGTCCACCATGGGCGGAGTAATGCCAGGGAAACAGCCGATCCAGAAAGTATTGTCCATCACCGTATCGGTATTATTCAAGTTGCCCACGATGCGATGCGGAATTTTGCGCTCCACAAAATACGGCTGTCGTGTGACGTTGCCCGCGAATAGATAGCGGGTCGCGATTTTTTTCTGCTGGAGGTGAGCGACGATATCAGCGCGCTTGAACGGCGCGTCTTCGCGCACGGTCAGGAGAAATCCAAACCAGCTGGGGTTAGCTTCGGGGAGCCATTTCGGCAGGATAAAAAATTGTTCCAAATGTTTTAGTCCTTCGTAGAGTGCGGTAAAATTCGCGCGGCGGGTGGCGATAAAGCCGTCTAGTTTTTCGAGCTGGGCCAGGCCGAGCGCGGCTTGCATGTCAGTGACTTTTAGGTTATAGCCGATTTCTGAATAAATAAATTTGTGATCATACCCGTACGGAAGGTCGCCGAGTTGCCAGCAGAAACGTTTGCCGCAGGTGTTGTCTTTGCCGGTTTTGCACCAGCAGTCGCGGCCCCAGTCGCGGATGGAGCGGATGACGCGGTGGAGCATGGAGTTGTTGGTGAACACGGCGCCGCCTTCAGCGAGCGTGATGTGGTGCGCGGGGTAAAAACTCACGGTCGCGATGTGGCCAAAGGTTCCGGTTTTCTTGCCGCTGAACTCGGCCCCGAGCGCGTCACAGTTATCTTCAATGAGCCAAAAATTATTTTTTTCGCACAGCTCTTTTACTTTGTCGAGATCATACGGATTACCGAGCGTGTGGGCGATAAAAATTGCGCGGGTTTTGGGGCTCACCGCGGCGGCGATTTTTTCAAAAGTTGGATTGTAAAACCCCAGTTCGGTATCTACAAATACGGGAATTAAATTATGTTGTACGAGCGGGTTGATGGTGGTGGGGAAACCAGCGGCAACGGTGATAACCTCATCTCCTGGCTTGAGGCGACGATCGCCGAGTTTCATGGAGGTGAGTGCGGAGACAGCAAGAAGGTTCGCGGAAGAGCCGGAGTTAGTGAGTTCAGCATATTCCGTTCCGAGCCACTTGGCAATGCGCCGTTCAAATAGTTCAGCAAAGTGCCCCTCAGTCCACCAGCCTTCGAGCACGGCTTCCACCATGTTAAGTATTTCCTTTTCATTAAAGATTTTTCCGTTAATGGGAATAGGAGTAACGCCCGGCACAAAATCGCGCTTGGGGAAACGCGCTTGGTAGTCCTTGATGATTTCGGATTGTAGGGCTTCATCCATAGAATGCACCCTAATTCTAGCAAAAACCCAGGAAAAAGACAACCCTAGAAACAAGCACGCCACGTCGTCCATCTCCCGCAGGGAGACTTCCGACGTGGCGTTTCACTACTCCTTCGTCTCGATCGCAAGTCGGGACGCCTACATCTCCCTCAACTGGAAGGCCTCGAGCGCCCGGGGGATGATGACGCGCTCGTGCTCGGGGATCATCGGGTGGGGCAGGACGTTGACCGGGAACCAGCCGTGCGACCCGTCCTCGCGGGGGTCCGTCTCGAGCTCCACCAAGTGGATGTGCGAGTGGATGGTGCCCCGCTCGGGTTCCACCCACACGTGGGGATTGCCGCAACCATAGAACCGCTTGATCATCGCGTCGAACTCCCTCTTCAGGCGATCGGCGACGTCATGGCCCCACTCCTTATCGCGGAAGAAAGAACCTGGGACGTGCCAGTGTCCGACGAAGGACGGTTCACCCGGCTGGCGCCGGCGCAGGTACACCTCAGGGGTTTCCTGGGCTTCCTGGCGGAACGTCACCGCCTCGAAGGCGATGCCGGGCACCAGCCCGAGGGTGGCGCTGTGCAGCGCGGCGCCGAGTCCAGGGCTCGGATCGACTTCCTTGACCAGCTGGGCGACGAGATTGTTGTACGGCAGACCCTTCGGCATCTGCCGCAGGATCATGGCTGCTTCCTCGTAACGTTCATAGTCCTCCACGGTAGCCTCCTCTCCAATTTCTGGCGGTTGACTTGTCTGGTGTAAACTGCCGACAGAATAAAGTATCCTATACAAAAACAACAAAAAAGTCAAGGCTGAGTTTGCCTTGACAATAACTACTCCCCTACCTATAATGAACTCACTACTTTGACTATGAAAACTATTTTAGTCACCGGCCATTTGGGTTACATTGGGTCAATCCTTACCACCCTCCTCAAACGAGGAGGATACGCGGTAGTCGGTTTGGATACCGGTTATTTTAAGGATTGTTCGTTTTCCACCGAGGATGCCATGCCGCCGGATTATGAGATTATAAAAGACGTGAGAAAAATTACGGCTGAGGATTTGGCGGGTATTCACGCCGTGTGCCACCTGGCCGCGCTTTCCAATGACCCGAGTGGTGAGTTGAATCCTGGTCTTACGGAAGAGATTAATTACCAAGCGTCCGCGCGTTTGGCTGAGCTTGCGAAGCGTGCCGGAGCGGAGCGTTTTTTGTTTTCCTCGTCTTGCAGTATGTATGGAAAATCGGGAGACGCTCCGGTAGATGAAACCTGCGCGCAAAACCCGATTACGGCCTACGCTCGTTCCAAAGTGCAAACTGAACAAGCACTCAGCAACTTAGCGGATGAGAGCTTTAGTCCGATTTATTTGCGCAACGCGACAGCGTATGGAGTCACTCCCCGCATGCGATTGGATTTAGTGGTGAATAATTTGATGACGTGGGCGGTTTCGACCGGCAAGGTACACATTATGAGCGACGGCACGCCGTGGCGACCGATTGTGCATGCCGAAGATATTGCGCGAGCTTTTGTGGCGTTGCTTGAAGCGCCGCGAGAAAAGGTTCACAACGAAGCATTTAACATTGGCGCGAATGAAGAAAATTATCAAGTTCGGGAAATTGCCGAGGCGGTGGCCAAGGTGGTGCCGGGATCCACGGTGACGTTTAGTGATACACCGGATAAGGATTCGCGATCGTATCGAGTATCATTCGATAAACTAGCCAAGGCGCTTCCGGAATTTAAATTCAAATGGAACTTGCATTCGGGCGCGGAGCAACTGTTTAAACATTTTACTTCTACAAAACTTCCAGGTGACGCGCTTACGCACCGTCATTTTATTCGGTTGAGACAGCTAAAGCATTTGCTCGAGAATAATCATGTGGATGAGAGGTTGTATTGGAGGTAAATTTCTTCTTGAAGAAGGTCGCACGTAATCCCCCCTTGAGGGGGGCTCGCGGGGGGGTGTGAGCTACCGAGAGCGCAATCACTTTCACTATGGTACTGAGAAATAAGCGCAGATTTTCACTATACCAATCAAAGCTAACTGAACGTGCGCGGGAGTTGAGAAAAAATGCAACATTCGGAGAAGTGCTGTTGTGGGGAAAATTAAAAGGAAGGCAACTACTTGGGTATAAATTTATTAAACAAATTCCGATTTTGAAGTTTATCGTTGATTTCTATTGTCGAGAATTAACGTTGATTATTGAAATTGATGGATTTGGCCATGATGGACAGTTGGAATACGACGATTATCGACAGAAGGTTTTAGAAAAAGAAGGGTATGTAGTATTACGATTCCAGGAGTGGGAGGTTAGACGTGATATTGATAACGTAATACAACGAATTGTTGATTGTATTGAAACGCGCAAAGGACTCACACCCCCCGTGAGCCCCCCTCAAGGGGGGATTTGATCCCATCTAACGCTTTGATAAGGCGTCCCGCCAACTCCTCTCCCAGCGCCAACGAAGCAGTCGCGCCAGGCGACGGCGCGTTGCAGAGATGAATCATTCTTCCTTGGTTAATAATGTAAAAATCATCAAGTAAGTTTCCGGCCTTGTCACATGCTTGCGCGCGTACGCCGGAGCCACCGGGGATCAGGTCGTCTTCGGTAATCTCCGGGACCAGTTTCTGAAGCGCGCGGGAAAAAGCGGCTTTGGAAAACGAGCGGTAATACTCCCCTAGCCCCGTGCGCCAATAACGCCACACAATCTTTCTAAATCCTGGCCACGAGATAATATCAAACAGATCCTTCAGATGTAGATCTGTTTTTTTATACCCTTCCCGCCGCAAAGCCAAAACCGCGTTTGGTCCGGCTTCGATTCCGCCGGTAATTCGGCGCGTGAAGTGAACGCCGAGAAAAGGAAAACTAGGATCGGGAACCGGGTAAATAAGATTTTTGACCAAATATTGTCGTTCTTTTTTTATTTCGTAGTATTCTCCGCGAAAAGGAATAATCCGCGTTTCTACCGGAGCGCCGCTGAGTGAAGCAATTGCGTCGGAATGCAGGCCAGCGCAATTCAAAACAACTTTGGCGGAATGTACGCCACGCGAAGTTTCGATTTCGATTATCTCGGTTTTTTCTTTGAGACCAACTACTTTTTCGCCAAGCGCGATTGTTCCCCCAGCATTCTGAAACAGCTCCGCGTATTTTAAAGCGACTCGTTTAAAATCAACAATGCCGGTGTATGGGACCACAATCGCCGCAACGCCACGGGCATGAGGTTCATATCCTCGAATTTCCTCCCCGGATATTTTTTTGATTTCAGTTAATCCGTTTTGCAAACCGCGTTCAAAGAGATTATCAAGTCGCGGGAGTTCAGACTGTTCGGTCGCGACGATAATTTTTCCACAGCGCTCGAAAGGAATTCCATAATCTCGACAAAAAGCTAGAAGTTCGTTGTATCCTGTAATGCAATTTTTTGCTTTCAAACTACCGGGTTTATAGTAGATGCCCGAGTGAATGACGCCGCTATTGTGGCCGGTTTGATGTTTGGCGAGCTCGTTTTCTTTTTCGATAACAATACCGCGCAAATGTGGATACTGCGTTTGTAAACGAAAGGCGGTGGACAGTCCAACTATTCCACCGCCGATGATGGCATAGTCCAAACGCATATCAAAGACTGATCAGGTATGTGCGAAATGCGAAAACTGCGAAAGTGAACGACCCAGATCCCACCCTACCCTCCCCTCTGCGGAGGAGAGGGGACGCGTTTCTCCCCTTCCGCAGAAGGGGAGACTAAGAGGGGATATCGTGGGATTATTTCGCAGTTCGCACACCCCTATCTACTTATGCACCACATCCCATGAATACGGAATCTTTTTGGAGAATGGATCAAGCCGTTCCATTTCCCCTGCCGTGTATGGCAAGGTGGCACAGTTCGCGATGATGGAGGGAGTGGTGCCAATGGTTTTATAGCCATTCCAAACGTGCGGCGGAATTTGAACCAACAGTCGGCTGTCTTCGCCGGTGAAAACTTCCATGAGTGTTCCTTTGGTGGCGCTGTCTTTGCGATTGTCGTAGAGCACAATTTTTATTTGCCCAACAACCACCGCGTAGTTGAGGGTCATTTTGGTATGGAGATGCCAGCCTTTGATGATTCCTGGGTAGGCTTTGGAAAAATAGACTTCGCCGAATTCTTTGAATAAGGGGTCGTCATTCCGGAGCATGTGCATAATACTCCCCCGTTCATCGGGGATGGTGGCTAATTTTTTTATGACGACGCCTTCGATAGGGCCGCCAACGACTCCCGGTATAGTTTCGTTAGGCATAGGTAGGTGATTAAAATTGAGTTAATATATTGATCCGACAAGATCCCACCCTGCCCTCCCTTCTGCGGAAGGGAGGGTTCGCTTCCTCCTCCTCCGCTCGTTCGGCAAGCTCAGAGCGCTCTGAGCAAGGGTCGAAGAGCGCAGAGGGGGAGGTTAGGAGGGGATCTCGCGGGAATCAAGTTTTATTGAGATGGATTAAATTCCCATGTGGCGCGCAAACCATCGCGAAGGGAGGTACGCGCTTCCCACCCAAGGACTTGTTTGGCTTTGAGGCCATCACAATTAACATAAAAAATTTCATTGGGCGGATAGGGTTTGGTGTAACTTACTTCGGTGTGTTCCCCGCTTACTGCTTCGAGTGTCTCAACAACTTCCTTGATGGAGTGCGTTTCGGTAGCGCCGATGTTGAACACTTCAGAAGAACCGTCTGGTTGGGAAACAAATTCGATCGCTTTCATGAACGCTTCAACTATATCGCCAACGTACGTAAAATTCCATTGTTGTTCCCCTGGTGTTAGCGTGAGAGGCGTGTGGGCTCGCAAACTCTTAACGAGGAAAGTGACGAGCTTATCATTATCGTCCGGACCGTAAGGACCGAAGAGGCGTAAATAGGCG